>JBNMOZ010000005.1:0-31333 GCA_051276005.1 Bradymonadia bacterium
CCAGGCACCCAGCGCCTGCAGCGCCTTGTGATGATGCTTGAAGCTCTTGGTGTCATAGCTGACCAGGTTGATCAGGGCCTTCTCGGACTCAGGGGTCTTGCCGAGCAGGAACAGCGCCTCGGTCACACCGGTGCGGATGTTCTGGCCGAGCTTCTCGACGTTCTCTTTGGTCGCCAGCTTCTGCAGGTCGGGCAGGGCGGCCGTGACGTTGCCGTACGCGACGCCCTTGAAGCCGAGCAGATGCGTGAACTGCGGGCCGTTCTCGCCGGGGCATGCGGCGGTAAAGTTCGCGGCCTTGCCCTTGGGGGTCGACTTGACAAGGTCGTGCAACAGCGCGGCCATCGCCGGATCGAGCTTGCCCTGCAGACCGGCCAACGCGGGCGGGCACTCGTCGAGGTCGAGGTAGCACTTGTTCGGCTCGTTCACGAGCGTCTTCAGCGTGCCCTTGGGCTCGCAGCGCAGTCCGCCGGCCGAGTTGACCCAGTCGAAGTACTTCTTCTGCAGTTCGTTCTGTGCGGGGGCGGAGTTGAACGCGACGTTCGCCTGCGCGGCGCCAAAAGAGAGGAGCACCGCGGCGCTCGCAAGGAAAGTACGAACCAAGGACATATGTTTTGCTCTCTACAAAGTCTTGCCGCTCTGGGCGACAGCTGAGGGAGCAGGGCGACGTAAGTCGTCCACTAGATTCATGGATCATTCTGGGGCGGTGGTCGGATGCGGCTCGACACGCTTGGCGCACGGCTCCGGCAGTGCCAAAGTGGGCTCCGAAACTGACCGACGCTCCAGAATTGGCCCCCAACTCGACCGAACGGATCCCTTCATGCCTTTCGAGACCGCCCTGAGCAAGACCCTGGGCCTGCGCTACCCTATCGTCATCTCGCCCATGTTCATCGTGTCGACCAAAGAGATGATCGTCGCGGCCGCCGAGGCGGGGGTTTTGGGCACGATGCCCACCCTCAACGCCCGCACGCCCGAGGCCCTGCGCGCCGATCTGGAGTGGATTCGCCAGCGCACCGACAAGCCCTTTGGGCTCAACCTGACCATCGGCCTGACCAACCCGGCGCGGCGCGACATCGACATGGCGCTGGCCGAAGAGTTCGAGGTGCCGGTGATCATCACGAGCTATGGCGACCCGACGCCCTATGTGGAGCGCGCCCACAAGCACGGCGCGACGGTGTTCCACGACGTCATCAACCTGCGCCACGCCAAGAAGGCCGAAGCCGCCGGCGTCGACGCGATCATCGGCGTGGCGGCGGGCGCGGGCGGGCACGCGGGCGACATCTCGCCGTACGTGCTCTTCCCCTGGCTCAAGCGCGAGCTGAGCTGCCCGATCATCGCCGCGGGCTGCATCACCACCGGCCAGCAGATCGCCGCGTCATTGGCGCTCGGCGCGCAGCTCGCCTACATGGGCACGCGCTTCATCGTGGCCGACGAGTGCCCGGCCGAAGACAACTACAAGCAGCTCATCGTCGACGCGGCGCCCGACGACATCATCTACACCGACAAGGTCTCGGGCACGAACGCGAACTTCTTCAAGCGCACCGTGCCGAGCCACCCCGACTACGACGACACCCTCGCGGCAGATCCGGGCAAGCGCTGGAAGAGCGTATGGAGCGCGGGCCAGGGCGCGACCTTGGTAGAGAAGCGGGAGTCGATCGGCCAGATCGTGGAGAACTTGGTGCGCGAGTATCACGACACGGTCGCCGCGCTGAGCTGATCAGGGGGGTGTCACGGCCGCGCTTGCTCCACCGGATCCGGCGGTGGCGGCAGCGCCATCGCGTCGATCATGGCCAGATGCGCCGGCGAGATCGGCACGCCCCACGCCGCGAAGAACCCGCGCAGATCGTGCCCCGCGGCCTCGCTGAGCAGCACGGCGAACATACTCGTCTTCTCAACCCGGCTGTCGCAGATCTCTCGCGCGCGCTCATCACTGAAGGCCCGATAGGCCCGGTGTACGCGCTGATAGATCGCCCAGCGGTCTTCAAAGGCGTAGACGGGCTGGGTGAGGAAGACGAGCTTCTGCCAGACGTCGGCTTCGTCGAAGGTCATGCCGTTGGCCACGGCCGCGATGGTGGCCTCGACCCGATCGGCGATGCGGTTCTCGCCTGTGATGGCCTCCTGCGCGTGCAACGAGAACAGGTTGACGGTGGACTCGGTGCCGAATCGGCTCGACCACAGGCAGAACTGCTGGTGGTTGTGGCCCAGCTCATGCCAGACGCCCCATTCGTCGCCGTCGGCGCCGAGTCGCGCGAGGTTCCACGGCAGGTTGGTCATGATCGGGAAGCCCGAGTGGCCCCAGCCCGCGCTGATCTGCCGGTCCTCGACGAACCGCGCCTTGCCATCAAACGGACGATCGGTGCCGGCGCCATCGACGGCGAACAGCTCGGCGTGCAGCCCCACGACGCGATCATAGAGCGCCATGACTTCACCCGGGTTCTCCGTCTCTCGAATCTTCGAGGCGGGCACGGTGATGACCGCGCCGTCGCTCTCCAACTCGGCCCAGGGCGCGCCCAGCAGGCGGCGTTCGCGCCAGACGGCATCGCGGGTGACGCCCAGCACGTAGCGGGGCATGGCCACGGCGCCATGGATGTCGATGGGCACCACGGCGCCTGTGTCGACGGTCGACTCGAGGATGATCGTGCCGCCGTAAGGGCTGCGCACCGCGTTGGGGCCGTTGAGCAGGGGCACGCGGATCGACACGTGCGGCATGCGATCGAAGGTGCCGTTCTCCACGTTGCCGCTGGTCGGGCGCAGCACGTCGGTGTGCACGTTGATGCGCACCGCCAGGCCGTCGGCGTTGGCGTCGAGGGGCACGGCCACCACGATCGTGGCGCCCGCGGGCGCGTACAGACCGGTCGACTGCCAATGTTGCGGGGGCCAGGCGACGCGCAGGTAGCCGTTGTCGTGATCGAAGGCGCGGTCGAGGTGCACCCGACGCGAGGCGGGCGGGGCATCGGCAGACACGTCGCCCGGGAAGGCGCTCACAGCGCGCGCACCCAGGCCGGGGTAGGGGGGCTGCACGCTGCCGACGCGGTGGCGGGCCTCTTCGACGGCGTACGCGTCGGCGTCATCGAAGGCGAACGGGTAGGCGACCGGGTCGGGGCGCGCGGCGATGAAGGCGACGTCTTCGCCCAGCCATTGCCAGCGCTGGTTGTCGCCGCGATGGGTGCCGTAGACGATCACCTCGAGCCAGGCCGCCACGTCGAGGGCGACCCCGCCGCGTTCGAGCACGCCGTCGTCGGCCAGCACGAAGCGATCGGCCAGATCGGCGCATGCGGCCAGGGTAATGGGGCTCTCCCAGCCGCCGCCGTTGAGGCACAGCGCGGGCGCCACCTCGGGGTGCACCTCGCCGTCCGTGAGGATCCAGCGCTGGCCGGGCACGCCGCGGCAGGCGTCGACGCTGACCACGGCATCGGCGTCGACCGCGGCGGCGCGATCGACGCTCAGGCAGCCGCGCCCAGACACACTGATCAGCAGATCGCCAACCGCGTCGGCGGGCCACTCGGGCAGCGCAAATTCGTCGGTGTCGACCGGCGCGATGGGTTCGACCGGATCGCGAGGATCGAGCGTCCATGCGTCGGCCTCGACGCCCTGATCCGGATCGAGCATGCCCCGGTCGGGATCGAGCATGCCTTGGTCGGGAGCGACGCCTTGATCGGCAACGACGCCCTGATCGCGGTCGCCCCGATCGCGGTCGACGCCTGGGTCAGTCAGGCGTGCGTCGGCCTGCGCATCAATCGCCGTGGCGTCCGTGGCACCCGCGTCGCTGAGGGCGACCTCGGTGCCCCCGTCATCACACCCGCAGAGCGCCATTGAGGCGACGAAAAGTACCGTGGAAATCTGGTTCTTCATGCCTCGATGATGCCCGCCGCTGACCGCTCATTCAAGGCGGGATAGATCGTTCGGCCACGCCGCACGTGCATGCGTGCATGCACGCTTTCACGTTACTGGCGCTCGCCCTGCTGTTGCCGAGTCCTGCCCTCGCAAACCCCAGCGACTGGCGCCACCCCATGCCGCTCGACCCGCTCTACGGTCGCATCGCCGAAGACCTGCGCGCCGGTCGACCGCTCATCTTCGCGCACTACTACGGCATGTGGTTCACGCACGCTGACCAGCCCGATCGAAACCTCAACTGGGGCGGCCGTTGGGGGCACGCGACGATGCTCAAGCGGGCGCGGCGTGACAGTCATATTCGTAAGAACTACCGCCACACCGACTGGCGGCCCGTGCTGAAGACGTCAGCCGAGCAGGATCCCACCCGCATCCACGTGTATCGCCAGACGATTCGGCCCGACGCGGACTGGCGCAAGGCCGGCGTGACCGAGCCGTTCACGGTCTACCTGGTCATGCAGGCCTGGACGAGCCGTGAGAACGCGGCTCGAGCGATGACCCGGGTGCTGCGGCAGGGCAAAGATCAGGTCCTCACCCTCGACGATGGCACGCAACTCGACGTGGGGCAGGCCCAAGTGACGGCGTACTACGGCCATAACGTGTTCTATGATTACGAAGGCTTCCAATGGGACGGGCTCGACCGCATCTCCGGTCAGCCGGCGCGCCCGACCGGCATCGCAGCGGTGGGGTGCAACACGGGCCGCGTGCCGGGCTTCAAGCGCTTGGTCGACAAGAACGTGATGGTGCTGCTTTACAGCAAGTCGCTCATGGCGTCGGAGGGCTACTCGACGCTGGCGCTGACGGATGGTGTGCTGCGGCGCATGTCGAGCAAAGCGTTGGTGCGCTTTGGCGATCGCACTTACCGTTACTTTCAGACGCTCGGTAAGCCAGACCGCCGTGTCGGTCGCCCGTTCGTCGGGCACGACTACAAGCTGTACCCCTGACGTGACGCCGAGGGCCGGCGCGGCTCAGCCGAAGTGCTCGCCCATCTGCTTCTTGATGCCGGCCTCGAGGCGGCTCGACAGCGGGCGCATCAATATGCCCAGCGCCAAATCGAGGGTCACCTTGGTGTCGTCGATGGCGCAGGTGCCGGTGATGCCCTTGCCCTTGAACGACGCGCCTGAGGTCGACGGGGTGACGGTCAGGCCGTACTTCGCTGAGAGCTGGGCGCTCATGGTGCGCAGCTTCTCAAGCGCCGCGTCCTTGGTGGTGTTATGCGGCTGCTTGACGTTGATATTCTTGGCCAAAGTCTTGGTCTCTCTCTGCAGGTTCGAGGGTGACGGTCGACGGTCGACGGTCGACGGGGCCGGTGCGCGAGGCACCGATCAGTAGCTGCCCTTGCTGGTGCCGCCGGTGACGATGGTCACCGAGGCCGAGGCGCCCAGACGCGTCGCGCCCGCCGCGATCATCTTCTCGGCATCGGCGGCCGAGCGCACGCCGCCCGAGGCCTTGACGCCCATGTACTTGCCGACCACGCGGCGCATCAGGGTGATGTCTTCAGCCGTCGCGCCACCGCCGCCAAAGCCGGTGCTGGTCTTCACGAAGGACGCGCCGGCGGCCTTGGCCAGCGCGCAGGCGATGACCTTCTCTTCGTCGTTGAGCTTGGACGTCTCAAGGATGACCTTGACGCCCACCGGCTTGGCGGCCTTGACCACCGCCGCGATGTCGGTCTGCACGAGGGCGTAGTCGCCGCTCTTGAGGGCGCCAATGTTGAGCACCATGTCGATCTCGCGGGCGCCGCATCGGATCGCCTCGCGCGTCTCGAACGCTTTGGCGTTGGGCATCATCGCGCCGAGCGGGAACCCGACCACGGCGCAGACGGGCACGCCGCTGCCGTCGAGCAGCTGGCGCATCAGGCGCACGTTCGACGAGTTCACGCAGACGGTCGCGAAGCGATGTCGGCGCGCCTCTTCGGCCAGCTTGACGAACTGATCGCGGGTGGCTTCGGGCTTGAGCAGCGTGTGGTCGATCATGCCGGCCAGGTCGCCTTCGACCCGGCCCGTGCCCACGCCGGCGCCAATGCGCGCAGCGCCGGCTGCCTTGATGCCTTCAGCGTGCTCGGGGCGCCGCACGACACACATACCGCAGTCGGTGCAGTCGTTGGGATCCGTCGGATCCGCGTCGCAGGGGATGACCCGCAGCTCTTCAGCCGAATGCGTGGCGAGGCTGGGGCGAGGACCGACGCGCGGCTGGGGGCTGCGCGTGTAGCCGGGGCCTGCACCGCCCGCCATCAGGCGAGCGCGGACCTTCTGGGCGATCATGTCGACGAGGGCGTCTTCGTTCATGGCGCGAAAATACCGCGTAGCGGTCGATTCGTCACTTCTCATGCGCGAACACACGCATTCGGTGTGGATTCAGGCGCCTTCAGTCGTCGAGTTGGCCCGCGAGCACGTGCTTCTTGACGGTGCGGCGATCCAGGTCGGTGATGCGGGCGACCTTCTCATACGTGCCGTGCTGGGCGTGCAGCACGGCGCAATAGCGGTCGAGGATTTGTCGCGCGGTGAGGGTGCCTGCACCGAAAGCAGCGTCCATCGGGTTCTCGGCGACATCCATAGACACGACGCTGGGATCGGGCATGCAGCGCTGGGTCAGCAGCACCCGCCGGACGCATTGCTCCAGCTCACGCACGTTGCCGGGCCAGGCGTAGTCGAGGCCCAGGTCGCGCTCGATGGCTGCGCGCGTCTCCTGAGCGACGGCGGGCGCAGGCCGGCCCAATATGCGCTTCGCGATGACGCCCAACAGATCGTCCAACTCGCCGGCATCTTCGGCGATCCGCTCGCGCAGGGTGGGCACCTGAATCACGTCGGCGCACAGCCGATACCAGAAGTCGTCGCGAAACCGGCCCGCGGCGCGCAGCGTCTCCAGCGACTGATGCGTCGCCGCGATGACCCGGCCCTCGAAGCGCACGCTCTGGTGGCTGCCGACGGGGTTGAATTCACGATCCTGCAGCACCCGAAGCAGCTTGATCTGGACGGGAATTGAGACCTCGCCGATCTCGTCGAGGAAGATCGAGCCGTGGGCATGGCAGCGGCTGAAGACCCCCTCATGGGCGTCGACCGCGCCAGTGAACGCGCCCTTCTTATGGCCGAACAGCTCCGACTCGATGAGCGTCTCGGGGAACTGGCTCAGGTTGATGGCCACGAAACCTTCGGTGAAGCTGGCCGCGAAGCGCTGGCGATCGGCGTCCCAGGGGATGAAGCCCGACCGCCCGATGGCCGCCGCCGCCGCACCCTTGCCGCTGCCCGTCTCGCCCAGGATGACCGTGGAGAAGTCCTCCATTCGGTCCCAGAGCAGCTCGTCGAAGCGGCGCAAGTCGTGGGTGAAGACGCTGTTCCACAAGGCCTCGCGCAGCCGCCCCATAGCCGGGCTGCGACCCACCAAGCCGCGCGCGATGAAGTAGTAGGCGCGTTGTAGCTGGAAGAAGAGGCTGAAGAATCGCTCAGCGCGCTGCAGCGGGATCGAGCGCGCGGTGATCCAAGTGAGCAGGTCGCTGCCGAAGGGCACCGCGATGGGCTTGGTGCCGGCCGACATCTGCTCTTCGATGTACGCGTCAAACCGGCCGCTGAAGCGATGGAACGCCTCGAAGAGCACCCCGTACTCGTACAGCGCGGCGTCCTCTGCGGTCTCGAATTCACCGTCCCGCTCGCGCCGCCGATCGATGGTCTCGAGGCGCGATGAGAGCCGAGAGTTGACCTGCGCGAGCACGTCGGGTGCGCCGTCAGCCGCCTTCGCGAGGCGCCGATCGATCTCGGCCCGGCGGCCGGCGAACGGGTTCGCGACGACGGCCTCGCTGACAAGGCTCAGGAAGTCACGTTCGGGGGGGCTCAGGCGCAGCATCGAGTCCGTTTCTAGCGCCGAAGCGCGCGCTCGCGAGCCGCTGCCGTCAACCGGTTCAGCTCGCCGATGCCAATGTCACGAAAGCGCGGCGGCAACAGGCGCCGGTTGCTGGCCTCATGCACCGCCAGCAGCTCCATGTACGCGATCATCTCGGCTTCGCGGGTGGGCATGAAGTCGCGCACGGCCTGGGCCATGAACTCCACGGTGACATGCCCCGGGTTCTCTTCGACGCCCTCGGGCAGGTAGCCCGTTTGCACGTCGTCGTAGGCCATGAGCGCCAACGCTTCGAGGTCGGCCGCGGCGTAGCCCTCTAACGGTTCGAGCACCGGCAGGATCGCGGCGTCTTCGAAGTCGGTCTCGATCTTGTGTCGCCGCATGACCGCCTTGAGGATCAAGAGGCGCTCCTTGGACGTCTGCGGCGGGAAGAACGGGATCTTCAGGTCGAATCGGCCCGGCCGCTTCATGTCGACGTCGAGCTTGTCGGGGCGGTTGGTCATCATCACGAAGATGATCCGGCCACGGTGGGTCGGATCGCTCATGAACTCTTTGAGGCGCGCCATGACGCGGCTGCTGGTGCCGCCATCGCTGTCGCCACCGCCGCCCAGCGAGCGATCGCCCTCGTCGATGATGACCAAGATCTCGCCGAGGCCTTCGATGACGTTGAGCACCTTCTCGAGGTTGGCCTCGGTGCTGCCCACCCAGCGATCGCGGAAGTTCTTGAGCTTGATCGCCGCGAGCCCGCTCTCTTTGGCGAAGGCCTCGGCCAGGAAGCTCTTGCCGGTGCCCATCGGACCCACGAACAAGATGCCCATCGGCACCTGACGCGTGCGGCCGGCGCTGACGTGGCCTGCGATGCGGTTGAGCGCCAGCTTGATGGGCTCCATGCCGCCGACGACGTCGAAGCCGTGGTCGGGCTGGATGACCTCGATGAGCCCGTGACACTCCTGTTCGAGGATCGCCTTCTTGCGCTCGGCGATGGCCTCTAGGGGCAGATCGACAGCGGCCTGGGCCTTGAAGACCGATCGCGCGTCGGCGCCGAAGCTCTCTTGGACGCTCTCTTGCGAGGCGCGCTGGCTGCCCATCAGATCGTGGATCTGGCGCAGCTGCAGGCCGGCGGTGACGCGGGTGAGCTTCTCGCCGCGATCGGGGGTCAGCCCCGGCTGGGTGTGCGCCAGGAAGCGCGCGCGATCGATGGCCGTCGGCAAGGGCACCTGCAGGACACCCACCCGCGGATTGCGGGTGATGCGGCGCGACAGATCGGGCAGCGCCGAGGTCATGAGCAGCACCAGGTTGTCGCCCTTGGCGAACTCGTCGCTCAGGCTCCAGCGGTGGATTTGTGCGGCTGCGGTGCGGTCGTCAAACCCGAGCGAGGAGACATGCCCGTCGGGGGCCACCAGCTCGCAGTAGTGCACGACGACGGCGACCGGCGTCTTGTGCAGCAGCAGATGCTCGATCGCCGCGAGGGCGACCTCGGGCCGCCGCTCCATGCCCAGCTCTTTGTCGACCTGGCGCGCCATCAGGCGCTGGGCGGCCTCGCTGGTGCTGTTACGGCTGCTGATCTTGCTGGCCGGCAGGAAGCCCGTGACGGCCCAGGCGGTGGCGGCGCGGGCCGCGTGCCGGTCGTTGGGGAACCAGATGCCGCGACCCGGATCGTAGTGCACCACCACCTTGTCGCTGGGCTCGAAGAACGCGTCGAGGAAGTCGGGCATGCTCCACACGCTGTTCGCGCAGAGCACCAGGTCGTGCACGTTGCCGTGAATCACGAACTGGCTGGTGTCGGTGGACAAGAAGCGATCGCGCAGATCGCACATCCACGCCGGCAGGTCGCTGGAGCGCGGCAGGTCAGAGACGGCCATGAGGTCCTCGGCAGGGTGGTCGGGGCGGGGCTCAGCGGCCGCGGCGATTGCAGCGGCCACCAATGACAGGCGTGGTGGCGATGGGCGGCGGGGCCCATCGCCTGGGACGCAGGGCCTTAGAGGCTCTTGCCGCCCTCAGTCTCTGACTCGGTCTTCGTGCCAGCGCGCTTGGCCTTCATCGCGGCGAGGCGCATGCGCGCCTTGGCCGAACCGGACTGCTGGCGGATGGCCGCGAGCTTGCCGTCGATGGAGTCTTCCTTGAGCTCGTCGCCGATTTGAACCTCGGCGCGGACCTTGTCGGCGTACTCGCGCACGTTCTCAAGGGCCTTGAGATCGTCGTCGACCGACAGACCGTCGAGCTGCTCTTGGATGTGCTTGCGGGCCTCGGCGTCCTTGATCTGGGCCGTGACCTTGTCGCGCTCGCGCTTGAGCTTGTCGATCTCGACCTTGATCTGACGCAATGAGCTCTTGGCGCTGTCGGCATCCTTGGCGGCCTGCTGCAGGTCGGCCTCGTCGGTGCTCAGCATGCCCTCGAGCTCTTCCTGCTTCTCAAGCAGGACCATGGCGATCTCGTCTTCACCGGCGTCGACCGACGTGCTGACGTCGAGCGTGATCTGCTCAATCTCAGCGCGATTCTTCTGGATCGAAGCCTCGAGCTTCGCCCGGTGCTTGATGAGGCCGGCGGCGGCGCTCTTCAGCTTGGCGTACTTCTCGGTCATGCTCGTGATCGCGTTCTCGTACGCGATCTCGGGGTGCTTCTCTTCCATGCGACCGACGAAGAGGCTCAAGAAGCCCTTCCACAGGTTGTAGACGCGATTAACAAAACCCATTTCAGTCCTCCATCAGGCCGGTGATTTGATCCGGGTTGAGGCCCAACTGATGGACCCCGACCTGGCGAACAGCTTCTTTGTTGCGCAGGCCCTGCGCGAGCATCTGCAGCAAGTACAGCCGCGCCTTGACGTGCAGGTTCTCGAGGGCGTCGGCCGGCACGTTCAGGCTGGTCGCGTACTCGCTGATGCGCGTGCGCTCCTCGTCGGAGTGGCGCCCGTCGGCATAGATGAGCAGGTAGCACGAGACGAGAAACGCCTCGGTGATCCGCTCGTCGGCGCCCAGCACCTTGGAGGCCTCGGCGAGCTCGAAGCCCTTGCCTTTGAGGGCCGCAACGTCGGTCGAGCCCTGGCCGCCGGCTGTCGCGAAGTTCTGGATCAGCTCGAGCTCGCTCTCGTGCAGGCCGTCGGCCTTGGCGAGGTCGAGCAGACCGCGGCAGATCCATTCGGTCTGAATCTCGCTGAGCTCGATGCCTTCGTAGAGTTCATCCATAGGGGTACCCCAACTTAGTTGGTGCGCGCGCGGCCGCCGTGAGTGCAGAGCAAGCCCGGCCTCGCGGCGAATGCGACCATCGACGCACGCGCATGATTATTACGGCGCACACTATCAACCCACCCGCAGGTCGGCAATGACCAATGGCGCAGTCCGGCAATGACCAATGGCGCAGTCCGGCAATGACCAATGGCGCAGGCGCGGGATCGATTCGGTGGGCGACCATAAGGATGGATGACGTTGATGTGAGTGCTTGGCAAACCGAAGTCGGCCTGCTACCCTCCCGCGCCTCAATCTAGGGAGAGATATCATGGCCAAGGGCAAGCGCGATCTGATCAAGCTTGAGAGCACCGCCGGCACCGGCGTGTTCTACACGACCAGCAAGAACCGCCGCACCAGCACCGGTAAGCTGGAGCTCAAGAAGTACGACAAGAAGGTTCGACGCCACGTGATCTTCCGCGAGACGAAGCTCAAGTAGAGTTTCGATTTCGTCTTCGACACGGCGCCGTTTTGGTCAGCCCCATTCGGACTGAGCCATCTCGGCCAGCTCTGCGTCTGGCTGCGTCGTTTCGGCCTGGGCCGTTTCGGCCTGCGCCGTCACGTCGAGGTGTCGATTGTCCGCCCGCCCGTCTCACGCTCCCCGCTGCGGGGTAGAGCGTCGATCACCCGTGATCCTGAACGAACCGCTCAACGTCCTCGGCGGTTGACAGGTCGTGCGTGGCCGCTTTGCGCGCACGCTCCATCACCGCCAGGTCAGCGTCGACACCTTGCAAGATGATCCATCGCGCGCCGTCGGCCGCGCGTAAGTCGGCATACAGGTAGGCCGTCAGCCTCTCGCCACGGTCGATGAGCGTCGCGCCGGCGAGCTGCGTGCACAAGGACCGCGCGTCGACGCCATCGGCGACGAGCACCACCGGTGAGCGCGGCTGGTAGTGGCGGTAGCGTGAGCCTGGCGTGCGGACCGAGGCCTCCTCGGCGCCGATTGGGCCCAGGTGAGCGGCGATCTGTGCGGCAGTGATGGCGCCGGGGCGCAAGACGCGTGGCGCCTCATCATAGAGCGCGAGCACCGTCGACTCGATGCCCACTGTGCACGGGCCGGCGTCCAGGACGAGCGGGATGCGCCCGGTCAAGTCGGCGAGCACATGATCGGCGCGGGTTGGGCTGGGGCGTCCGGAGCGGTTTGCGCTGGGCGCCGCGAGCGGGCCCACGCCGTCGAGCAGCGCCAGAGCGACCGGATGGTCGGGGGCGCGGATCGCCACCGTGTCGAGGGTGCCGGCCGCGGCGATGGGTGCGATGCGTGGGAGCACGAGGGTGAGCGGGCCGGGCCAGAACGCAGCCGCCAGTGCGCGGGCCCGCGCGTCGACGTGGCAGAACTTCGCTGCGTCTTCGAGGCGGGCGACATGCACGATGAGCGGGTTGTCAGCGGGTCGGCGCTTCGCCGCGTAGATTCGGTCGATGGCGACTTGCGAGTCGGCGCGCCCACCCAGGCCATAGACGGTCTCGGTGGGGAAGGCGACGATCTGATCTGCGCGAAGCAAGGTGATCGCCGACCGAATACTTTGGGGGTCAGCCGTGCGGCGACGCGTGATCATTGGTCATCACTGGCATGTCTGCGAGTTGGCCCAAGAGCGCCCGCGTCATCTCGGCGAGGTCGTAGCGTGGCGACCAGCCCCAGTCTGCGCGGGCTTTGCGGTCATCGAGCCGTCGGGGCCACGCGTCGACATAGGCTTGGCGGCGGTCGGGCACGTAAGCGACCTGCATGTCGACGCCCGTCTGTCGGTTGACCTCGGCGGCGATCTCGGCCGCGGTGGGCGACATGGAGTGGATGTTGTAAGTGCGCCGAGTGAGGCAGTCGGCCGGGGCCGCGGCCAATTCGATGAACGCCCGCAACGCGTCGGGCATGTACATGAACGGGATGCGCGTCTGGGCCTGAACGAAGATCTGCACGGCGCCCTGTCTGCCGGCGGCCGCGAAGTAGAGCATGTTTGCGTAGTCGGATGACCCACCGCCTGGCGGCACGGCGCTGAGCAGGCCGGGCAGTCGCAAGCCTCGGAAGTCGACGCGGCCGCGCTCGGCGGTCTCGGCCAGATGCAGCGCATACCACTCGCCTAAGCGCTCTCCGGCCGCCTTGGTGATGCCGTACATCGTGTTGGGGCGCTGTGGCGCGTCGTCGCCGGGGCACTCGAGCACGTCGGTGCCGGGGATGGGCCCGAAGGCCGCGATCGATGACGGGCAGATGCAAATCGGCGCTGCGCCGTCAGCGCGGCGGTAGCGGGTCATGGCGTTGAGGGTGACGCGCAGGCCTTCGACGTTCACGCGCCAGCACTGCTCGGACTTCTGTTCGCCGGTCGCGCTGAGGAGCGCGGCCAGGTGAAGGACGAGATCTGGGCGCAGGCGATCGAAGATCGGCGCCATCGCCTCAGAGTCGGCGGCGTCGACGCCGTCTTCGGGGTGCAGCCAGCGCTCGGACAGGCCGGGCCAGCGCGCGAAGGACTGCTCGAGGGCATGGGATCCGGTGACGCGGGCGAGTGGCCAGAAGTCCACCATCCAGGCGGTCCAGCCGCGAGCTTGCACGGCAGCGACCATCTCGCTCCCAATCTGCCCGCCCGCTCCGATGATCAGCACCTGCATCGCGTCTACGTTCTCCTCGATGTCCTCTAC
Organism: Bradymonadia bacterium; assembly: GCA_051276005.1. Classification (GTDB taxonomy): domain Bacteria; phylum Myxococcota_A; class Bradymonadia; order UBA7976; family UBA1532; genus JBNMOZ01. The sequence goes on from JBNMOZ010000005.1 coordinate 13,563, forward strand.
GGTGATATCACGACTCTGTACTCAACGGATGGCAGAAGGACGACGCAATGGCGACGACGACGCGAACATCGAGAGAACTGCACGGCAAGGTGGCGTTGATCACCGGCGCGAGCCGCGGCATCGGCAAGGCGGTCGCCCTACGATTGGCGCGCGCGGGTTGTCGAGTCGTGGTGGCGGCGAAGACGACCGAACCGCACCCCAAGCTGCCGGGCACGATCCACACCACGGTCGCGGCCTGTAAAGCGCTGGGGCCGGACGCGCTGGCGGTCAAGATGGACGTGCGTGATCCCGCGCAGGTCGACGCCGGTGTGGCTGCGGCGATCGAGGCGTTCGGTCGGCTCGACATCGTGATTCATAACGCGGGCGCGCTGTGGTGGAAGCCGCTGGCCGACACGCCGGTCGCCAAGTTCGACCTGGTCATGGACGTGAATGTGCGGGGCGCCTATGCGCTGGCCTACGCGGCAGTGCCGCACCTCAAGGCGGCGGGCGGTGGACATTTTCTGACCATGAGCCCACCCATCGATGACCGGCTGATGAAGGGCAAGATCGCATACCTGATCAGCAAGTTCGGCATGACGATGGTGGCCAAGGGCGTCGCGGCTGAGCACGCCCGCGACAACATCGCTGGCAACGCCCTATGGCCCGAGACGGCCATCGAGTCGGCAGCCACCCGCAACTTCGGCTTCGGCGGACCCGAGCACTGGTACACCGCCGACATCGTCGCCGACGCGACCTTCGAGATCGTGCGCCGACCGCCCGCCGAGCAGACGGGGCAGGCGTTGCTGGTGATGGATGTGCTGCGGGCGGCGGGGGTGACCGACTTTGTGCCGTATCGCTGCGTGGCCGACAGTGAGCCGCCGATGCTCAACGCGCTGCGCATGCCGCGGGCGGGGGGCGCCGAGGGCGCGGGCGGCAAGGTGCACGAAGACTGAAGAGGGCAGAGGGGACAGGCCCCTCTCGGCGGCGGGTGAGATGGTCCGGTGAGACGCGCCTATGGCGCGCAGCCGTTCGCGGCCCCGGGAGTCGCCGCGCCGAGCTTGAAGTCGACGCTGTTGTCGCCGGTGTCTGTGCCGGCGGGGCAGCGCTCAAGGCTCATAATGTTCTGCTCATCAGCGGAGGTGGGCCCCGACTCACCTTGGTTGACGCCCTCGACGCTGACGGCGGCCTCATAAGCGACGCTGTCGTAGATTTGGTTCGTGGTGGTGTTGATAAGGACCAGCGCACGCGGGTCATCCGAGAGTGAGTTGCCGGGCAGTGCCGTACTCAAGATGCCCTCGGCCAGCGCATTTCTCACGCTATTGTCGCCGATGACCAGGAACTCGCCTGCACCGAGGTTCGCCCCTGCATTATTCAGGATGACCGTATCCGTGTTGCCCGCAGCGTCTACGATGCGCAGCTCGACGTCGGCAATGGGCTGCGGCACACCAGTAATGTTGAGGATCTCGACGAACTCTTCGGTGTCGCCGCCCGGGTTGCTGTAGTCGACCTCGTTGATGACCAGCGGTGAGTCGCAGATGTCGCCCGCACCGTTGTCGTCCGTGTCGACCTGGTCTGGGTTGACGCCAGCCGGACAATTGTCGCACGCGTCGCCGACAGCGTCGGCGTCAGTGTCGGTCTGGTTGTCGTCGTCGTTGGGTCCGTTGTCGACGAGGCGGCAGTTGTCTTCGTCGTCGGGCACGGTGTCGTCGTCGTCGTCGTCGTCGCAGGCATCGCCCTGGCCGTCGTTGTCGGTGTCGAGTTGGCTTTCGCCCTCAGCGACGCCATTGGCGATGAGGGGGCAGTTGTCGGCGTCCCCGCCCAGGTCATCGATGCCGTCGTCGTCGTCGTCGTCGTCACAGGCGTTGCCTCCGTCGGCCTCGCCGTCAGTGTTGAGCTGGTCCGCGTTGGCGATGAGCGGGCAGTTGTCGGCGCCGTCGAGGTGGCCGTCGTCGTCGTCGTCGTCGTCGCAGGCGTCGCCCCCGTCGGCCTCGCCGTCGGTGTTGAGCTGATCGGCATTGGCCGCGAAAGGACAGTTGTCGGCGCCGTCTAGGTGACCGTCGTTGTCGTCGTCTGCGTCGCAGGCATCACCGTCGCCGTCTTCGTCGTTGTCAGCCTGATCAGCGTTGACGATGAGCGGGCAGTTGTCGGCACCGTCGAGGTGGCCGTCGTCGTCGTCGTCGTCGTCGCAGGCGTCGCCCCCGTCGGCCTCGCCGTCGGTGTTGAGCTGGTCGGGGTTGGCGATGAACGGGCAGTTGTCGTCGCCATCGAGGTGGCCGTCGCCGTCGTCGTCGTCGTCGCAGACGTCGCCGCTGCCGTCGTCGTCGTTGTCGTCTTGGTTCACGTTGGAGACGTCAGGGCAGTTGTCGATGCCGTCGGCGACCGTATCGCCGTCGCGGTCGTTGTCGCAGGCGTCGCCGATGGTGTCGCCGTCGGCGTCTTCCTGACCAGGGTTGGCGTCATCGGGGCAGTTGTCGCCACCGTTCGCCACGCCATCGCCATCGCGATCGGGGTCGCAGACATCGCCGAGGCCGTCGTTGTCGGCGTCGGCCTGGTCGGCGTTGGCCAGGTCGGGACAGTTGTCGGCGCCGTTGACGTCGCCGTCGCCGTCGCGATCGTCGTCGCAGAGGTCACCGATGTTGTCGTTGTCGAGGTCTTCTTGAGCGGCGTTGACCACGTCAGGGCAGTTGTCCGCCGCGTTCGTGACGCCGTCGCCATCGCGGTCGTCGTCGCAGGCATCGCCGAGGCCGTCAAGGTCGAAGTCGGCCTGGTTCTGGTTGGCGACGAGCGGGCAGTTGTCGACCGCGTCGAGCAGGCCGTCGTTGTCGTCGTCGGGATCGCAGGCGTTGCCGCCGTCGGCCGCGTTGTCGCTGTTGAGCTGGTCGGGGTTGGCTTCTAAGGGGCAGTTATCAGTTGCGTCTTCGGTGCCGTCGTTGTCGTCGTCGTCATCGCAGGCGTCGCCGCTGCCGTCGACGTCGTTGTCGGCCTGGTCGGGGTTGGCGTCGTTGGGGCAGTTGTCGGCTGCGTCATCGACGCCATCGCCGTCACGGTCGCCCGTGCAGGAGCCGTCGTCTTGTTGACAGACTGACTGGTTGCCACACTCGGCGTTGTTGGCGCAGGCGCGGCAGCTGTTGTTCTCGCAAACCGGCGTTTGGGCGCGGCAGTCGGCGCTGTTGCGGCACTCGACGCAGTCGTTCTCTACGCAGCGTGAGCCTGCCGCGTCCTGGCTGCAGTCGGCGTCGCGGATGCAGTTGACGCAGGCACCGGCGACACAGAAGTCATCGCCTGCACACTGCGCGTCGTTGCCGCACACACATGCGCGGTTGGCGCAGGTGTTGGTGCTGTTGGCGTTGCAGCCGTTGACGCCGCACGCGGTGCAGACTTCGCCATCGCCTGAGCCCGTCGACACGCAGGTCGGTCCGCCACCCTGGTCGCAGCACAACTCATCGTCTCGGCAGCCCGACTGGTCAGCGACATCGCAGACAGCGCAGGCGCCGCCCACGCAGATCGAGCCATTGCGGGGGTTCTCGGCGCACTCGGCGTCATCGACGCAGCCCGCGCATGCCAGCGTGCCGTTCACGTCACGGCAGATGGGAATCGCCGTCGCCGCATCGCAGCCGTCGTCGGTCGCGGGATCGCAGGTCTCGCAGGCGCCGCCTACACATTGCTGGTCGGCGCCGCATTCGGCATCGGCCGCACAGACGCGGCACAGGAAGAACGTGGGGTCGCAGATCGGGCGATCACTGGCCGCATCGCAGCCCGTGTCGCCGGTGGGATCGCAGCGTTGGCAGCTGCCAACATCGATCTCAGCGATACCGTCAACGGCGGCTTCGATGCAGTAGGAGTTGTCGCCGCACTCAAGGTCGGCGTCACAGGCCTGGCAGCCATTGTTGCCGCAGATGGGCTCAGTGCCGGTACAGCCTTCGTTCGTGCCGGGCTGGCAGACTTCGCAGCGGCCGGCGACGCAGGTGTTGCCGGCCGGGTTGCCGGCGCAGTCGGCCGACACCGCGCACGCGACGCAGTCGGTGCCCACGCAGCGGTTGCCGTCTGGGTGATCGGTGCAGGCGGCGTCATTGGCACAGACGCCGCAGATCGCGGGGTTGACCGCGTCGTTGCAGAGGTTGCCGATGGGGTGGCCGTCGCAGTCCGCGTCGCTCTGACAGGCCGTGCATCGGCCACTGCCAGCGCAGACGTTGCCGTTGGCGTTCGTCGCACATTCGGGGTGATCGCCGCAGGTGCGGCAGTCGAAGCTGCCGGCGTCGCAGATCGGGCGTACGCCGGCCGCATCGCAGTTGGCGTTGTCGGCGGGATCGCAGAAGCGGCAGCTGCCATCAGCGGTGCACTCGCCGCCGTCGACCAGGGCGGCCACGGCCGCGTCGTTGGTGCAGTCGCCGTCGGCCCGGCAGCCACGGCAGAACTTGTTATCGGGGTCGCAGACGGGGCTGGTGCCCTGGGCGTTGCAGCGAAGGTTGGCCGTGGGGTCGCAGGTCTCGCAGCTGTCATCGACGCATTCGGGGCGGGCGCCGCCGCAGTCGTTGTCGGCGCGGCAGTTGACACAGGTGTCGGTGGGATCGTCGCAGAAGGCCGTCTGACCGCCGCATTCACCGTCGGCGCCGCACGAGCAATTGCGGTCAACGCAGCTGTTGGTGGTGGTGGCATCGCATGCGACCCCGCAGTTCTGGCACTGCGTGCTGGGGTCGGTGTCGACGCACACGAAGTTGCAGCACAGCTGGTTGGCGCCGCAGCCGTCGTTGCTGATCGGCTCGCAGGCCTGGCAGCGACCCTGGACGCACTCGGGGGTGCCCGGATCCTTGCGGGCGCACTCGGCGTCGCCCACATCGCCTTGGATGCACGCCTGGCACTCTGGACTGCCGCCGTCTTCCTGCGCGCAGATGGGCGTGCCGCCCGAGCAAGGGAAGTTGCTGTTGAGGTCGCACCCCGAGCAGGTGCCGCCCACGCAGGCGCTGCCCAGGCAGTCGTCGGCGTTTGCGCATTGCCGACAGCTCAGGCTGTCAGTATCGCAGGTCGGGCTATTCGCCGGGCAGCCGGCGTTATTCGACGGGTCGCATTGCACGCATCGCGCCGTCGCTTCGTCACAGAAGTCGAGTGAGCCAAAGCGCACCACGCACTCCGCGTCGCTCCCGCACCCTTCGCATGTGCCGCCGTTACAAATCGGCGTGGCGCCAGCCTCGAGGCACCCGTCGTCGTTGAGGGGGTTGCACTCCTGGCAGCTGCTGGAGACGCAGAACTGCGTATCGCCGCCACAGTCGAGGTTGTCCAAGCAGCCCGTGCAGTCGCCAAGTACGTCGTCGCAGACCGCATTTTCGCCCGCGCACGGCGCGTTCTGGCCACACCGGCATTGCTGATTCACGCAGCCGCTGGTCGCGTCGGCGTTGCAGCTGTTGTTGCAGCCGCCACAGGTGGCGACCTCATTGAGGTTGGTCTCGCAGCCCGTGGCGGCGTTGAGGTCGCAATCGTCGAAGCCAACACCGCAGGCGCCAAGCACGCACTCGCCGGCGACGCAGCTCGCGCCAGCGTTTGCGAAGGCGCACTGGTGACCGCAGCGACCGCAGTTGTTGAGGTCGCTCTCGAGATCGAAGGTCTCATCGATGTCGCCGTTGCAGTTGTCGTCGACGCCGTTGCACGCCTCTTGGCCGCCGAATTCGCAGGCGTACTCGCAGCCGTCCTCAACGACTCCGTTGAGATCGACTCGGCCATCCAGGCACCGCGTGATCCCACAGGTGCCCTGGCCACAGTCCGAGATGAGCGTGAACGGAGGCGAACAAAACTCGCCACAGTCGCCACAGTGCTCGACCGTCGCGTAGATGGGGTTGCCGTCGTTGCCGAGGATCGGCTCGCCCGTGTTGTCGTCCTGGAGCACGAAGATCTCGTCGGCCTGGCCATCGCAGTCGTTGTCGAGGCCGTTGCAGAGTTCAGCTTCGACGTTGGCGCGCTGGCCGTTGGGGCACTCGGCGGGGCTCACGATGTCGCCCTCGTCGGGGTTGTTTGGATCGACCTCGCACTCGACGGTGGGCACGCCGCCGCGGCGCAGGCATCGGTAGACGCCGCTGCAGGCGCACTCCGAGGCGTTGTCGTACATCGGCTTGGTGCATTGAGTGCCGAGCAGGCGCACGTTCTCCGGGCCCACATTCTCGTCGCGGCAGTCAGACTGCTCGCAGCCGTTGTCGGGGTCGCCGTCGTCGTCGAGGAAGCCTTCGCGGCAGCTCACGAGGGTGCAGGCGCCTCGATCGCAATGGGTCAGGCCGTTGGGTCGAGTGCACTCGACGCCACAGGCGCCGCAGTTGTTGATCTGGTTGTAGACCAAGCCAACGTCGCCGAAGACCAGCTGGTCGTTGAGGTCGATTGGATGGCCCATCGCGTTGCGGAGCACGAACTCCTCATCGACGCGCTCGTCGCAGTCGTTGTCCAGCCCGGTGCAGCGTTCGTCGATGTTCGGGCTGAAGGCGATGCCTTCGCGGCCGTTGCCGGCTTCGTCGTTGCAGTCGAACACGCAGTACGCCTCGTTGGTCTCCGGATCATTGAAGGGCACCTCACCGTTGGCGCAGGGGCGGCAGCGGGGTACGCCATCACCATCGGCGTCGGTGTCTTCTTCGAACACGCCATCACAGTCGTCGTCGAGGCCGTTGCAGAACTCGGGCAGCTGGTTTTGACCGGCGACACAGCGGATCTCATTCGCGACGCAGGCTTGGCGGCCTGCCGCGCAGATGCCGTCAAGGCCGGTGCTGCATTCATCACCCGCGCGGATTTGCCCGCTTGGGTCGGTCAGCGCATCGCCCTCATCGACGCGATTGTCGCAGTCTTCGTCGCGGTTGTCGCACAGGCGTTCCTGGCCCGCCTCGGGCAGCGTCGAGCCGAAGCACTGCTCCGATTGGCGGCCGTCAATGCACCGGCGCACGCCGTCACGGCAGATGCCAACCTGTCGCTGCTCGGGGGCACCGTCCCAGCATGCGGGCATGTCCAGGTCGGCCGCTTCGTCGACCCCGCCATCGCAGTCGTCGTCGATCCCGTTGCAGATCTCAGTGCAGGCGCGGTTGACGTTGCCGCTGTCGCAAATGGTGTCAGCGCGCACGCGACACTCGCAGCCCTTGTTGTCTTCTTCGCCTTCGGTGTTCCAGAACTGATCGGCGGCGGCGACATCGCCGTCGACATCATTAAAGCCCGGTCGACATTCGGTGCTGCAGCCGAAGCCACCACCTGGGCGCTCGGTGCAGCTCGCGATGGTGTTGAATTCTTCGCTCGCCAAGCTGCAGTTGTTGCCACACTGACCGCAGTTCGGGCGGCTCGTGTACAGCACTGACCCGTTGGGCTGCAGCTGTGAGAAGCCTTCGTCGACCCGACCGTCGCAGTCATTGTCGGTCTCGTCGCAGGCCTCATCGGCGTTGGGGTTGACCTCGAACGCGCTCGGCTTGCCTTCGACGTCAGTGGTCGGATCGTTGCTGCAGTCGGGCACCGGATCGCAGGGCAGCACGCCGTCGCCATCAAGGTCGAGGCCCTCGTCCTGCTCACCGTCGCAGTTGTCGTCGATCTGGTTGCAGATCTCGGGCGCGCCCGGGTGGATGTCGAAGCCGACATCCACTGTGTCGTTGCAGTCGTGGGCGCCCGCTTCACAGACTTCGGCGGCGCACCGCAGACAGTTCTGGTACTCGTCACCGTCGAGGTCGAAGCCCTCGTCGGTGAGGCCGTCGCAGTCATCGTCTTCGGCGTTGCCGCAGGCCTCGTTGTCTTGGCGCAGCATGTCGGTCGAACAGATGGCGCGCAGGTTCTCGCAGACCACCCTGCCGCCCGCGCAGACGCCAACACCACACGGGTCATTTAGGGCGATGCGTGCGTCGGTGTTCGGGTCGACGTAGAGCTTTTCGGGGAGCAGGCTCGCGCCGCCGAAGTCCTCGTCAATCAGGCCGTCGCAGTCGCTGTCTTGACCGTTGCAGACCTCGGGCTGGCTGACCTCAGACACATCGCAGACCAGCCCGGTGCCGGCGTCATCGCAGACCACGATGGCCGCGGCGCACGCGCCGACGAGCCCGCAGTTTTCACCCTTAAAGACCTCTTCGCCGAAGCCGTCGAAGGCGATCGGCCGACCCTCGGGGAAGGTCTTTGTATAGTTCTCATCGACGTTGCCGTCGCAGTCGTTGTCGAGGTTGTCGCACAGCTCGTTCGCTTTGGCGTTGCCGCCGCACGCGCCGATGGACTGGCGTGTCGTCTCGCACGCCTCATCGTCTTCCTCAAGATCGGGCAGGCAGGTCCCGCCCTTGCTGTCGCAGCCCCAGCGGATGTAGTCGAAGGACACCGTACCGGCGGCATCGGCACCAAACCCGACGAGGGGCGCGCGGTCAGATGGCTGGTCGGGGTTGGGCAGGTCGGCGATCGTCAGACCCCCCGCGGCGAGCTCGCCGTCGATGGAGATCTCGATGACAAAGCCCCGGTTGCCTTCGGCCGGGCCCGTGTCGTTTGCTGCGGCGCTGATCGGTTTGAAGTCGATCCGATAGACATGGCTCTCGGTCAGGTCGGGCACCACGGACACCAAGCCGGTGCTGCCGCCGCCCGGACGGGCCAGGCCAATTTTTCCGCCACCGAAGCACAGCTTGATTTGGTCGGCCTTCGTTGGCCACAGGTACATGACCGCGCTGCACTCGTTTGAGTCGGCGGCCAACTGCATGCGGGTCTCGACGAAGAGCCCGAGCCCGTCGGCCTTGTCCGGGTCGTCAAAATAGTCGAGCTCGAAGAGTCGCGGCTCGCCTGCATGCACGATGCGCAGGCTGCCGTCATCGATCGAGACGCCTGCTGCGAGGCCCGAGACCTGGCGCACCAAGCCGGAAGGGGCATCGCTGTCGGCGCGCGAGGGCAGCTCGTCGGCGGTGTAGATGCCCGCCGCACAGGTGTCTGCAGGCACGCAGGTCGCCGCGACGCACTGCAGCCCCGGCGTGCAGTCGGCATCGACGATGCAGGGCTGGATGGCTTCGGGTTCGGAGCAGCTCAGCATGATGGGCAGAAGCAGCGCGACCCCCATCGCGCGGCGCATCATTTGAGTCAGACTATTCAACGGCTTGCTCACCACGGTGCTCCCCCTGCGCTCGCCTCTCGATCGCCATCGGTCTGGACGTCTCGGAAAGGCGATTCATCACTCTCGGGCCACAGAAGGATGAGCCCCCCGGTGATCAGCAGCGCGGCACCGATGCTCATGCTGATGGCCGTAGCCGTAGAGTAGGTATCGTTGTCATCGACGAGCTGCGCGTGGCGCGCTGCGTCTCTGGGTTTAAGATTACGAGTATCGGACGCAGAGTCGTTGGCCAGGACGGCGAACCAGGCGCCGAGACCCAGTCCGACCGCGCCCAAGCCCACGCCCGTCCATCCGACCGGCGGTCGCCAGCCGCGCTTGCCCGGATCGACCACGGCGCCGCGCTGCAGGCGAAAGGCGTCGTAGCCGAAGTTGATCGTCTGTGCGAAGCCGGGATCGAAGCGGGCAGAGTGCTTTCCGCGGGAGAGATAATTGGCAAAGATAAGACCCTGAGCGGGCTCACCCTTGAGGCTCTCGTCCACCGCAGCCAGCTCGAGGCCTGGCGTGATCTCCCACTTCCAGGCGTTGAACTTCGCTTCACCCGGGTTCGAGCGCAGGCGTGCCTCGCGCTGAGCGAACCACTCATTGGCCGTCATTCGAGCCAGCTCTTCGATGAGCTCCGGGTCGTAGGCGACGACCACGTCGACCTGAATCGGGTTGTCAGCGTTCGCTTTACGCGAGACGTCGAACTTCATCTTGAGTCGGGTGGGACCTGCAGGTCCGCAGCCGGACAAGCAGAGGAGGGTCGCCGCGGTCAACCAGACCGTGGCTCGAGTGAAACTGTCAGTCACGCGCATTGCTCGCCTTGCTCTTTGGCTGGCACCATCATCCTGGTGTCGCCACTACAGGTCAACTCACGCGGGTCGGCAAGTTTCTAGAAATGTTCGCATTTATACTGGTTGAGGCGGTCTGAGATCGGCGGGGTGGTCACCGTGGGCGGCTGGTTGCAGACTTATCGGGCGTCTTTGCGCCGAGCGTAGCGCCCCATAACCCCAAACCGGCGAAGGCCATCCCGATCAGCGCGATGACGACGGCGGCGCCGCCAAATCGGGTCGCCTTCTTGGCGGCCATCACGAAAAAGACCGGGCTGATGAGCGCGAACGTGTCGCCGCCGACGACCTTGGCGCCGGGCGGCGCGTTGATCATCTTGAAGACCATCGCGGTGCCCACAGCGAACACGGTGAATCCGAAGGCCAGATTCAAGAAGGTGGATCGCTTCATCGTTGGCGTCTCACTTCAGTCTCGCTGCGTCGATCGCCGCCGTCAGCATGGCGTCGGTCAGGGTGTTGAGTTGGCCCACCGCCACGGTGGGGTCGAGCGCCCACTCGCTCCAGTCGGCGGCCGGCACACCCTCTTGATTGAGGTGTTCGGCCATCTGGCGGGCTTGCGTTGGGGTGTCGACCGCGATGCGATGCGTGCGCGTCCCGGCGTGATCCAACACGGCGAGCACCGGCAGGACCGGGCCCTCGCTGCCATCGGGATAGGCGGTCTGCGTGAGGGCCACGCCGTCGATGAGCAGCACGTCGGCGAAGTTTGGGCCGCCATCGACCGATCTCATCGGCAGGGTGCGCAGCACCACGCGGGCCGGGCAGAGACGTCGGCCCCAGACGACCTCGCCGTCCAGATCGACAGCGGTCGGCTCGCCAGGCGATCCAAAGTCGCCGTCTCCGGGCGGCAGCGCGAAGCCAAGCGTCGTCCACGCCGCCCGCGCGCCGGCCCAGTCCTCGAGCGCGGTGCACACCACGCCCAGGTTCCAGCGCGTCGCCTTGTCGTCGCCGTGGTCGCGCAACACGACTAAGAAACAGTCCTTCGCGGCCTGCCACTCCTCGGCGAGCTTGTGCACGACGCCCAGGTTGAAGCGCAACGCCGTGTCGCCTGGGTGCGCAGCCGCGGCGGTCCGAATCAGTGGATCGGCAGCCTCAAACAGCCGCCAGTCCAAGAACAAGTGCCCCAGATCGCCTGCAAAGGCCGGCCCTCGATCGAGCGCACCCTTGATCAGATGCTGGGCGACAACAGCCGCGCCTTTCGGGTCGCCGACGCCGTGCAACACCGTGCCGACCCAGTCTTCGGCGATGCGGCCCGCCAGCTCCAGGGGCACATCGGCGTTCCAGGCCTCTTCAAGCACATGCAGCGAGATGGGGTAGGCGCCGGTGTCGCGCAGGGCGTCGAGCAGCGCTTGCAGATCGGTCGCGTTGCGCCCGTCGATCCAGCTCACCAGGGCCGCGCCGATGCCGTCGGCGTCTTGGTTGGAGCCGGCGACGAAGTCTTCGACCCACCGCCAAAGCCGTCCGGGCAGATCCGGGGGGGGGGCGCTGGTCATATGTCCGCCCTCGGCGAACACTGGGGGGGCTTCGCCGCAGTCTGTGGCTGCCTCCGGCCACGCCCTCCCAGACCCCTCTTGCCGAGGATCGCTGCGCAGTCCTCGTCAACCCGGCGCCCTTCGCTCCCCGAGAAGGACGGGTCTGCGCTGCGCGAGAGAGACACGGGTCGGGCGGGCGTTGGCGCGATCAACGAGAGAACTTGCGGTACTTGATGCGCTTGGGGATGTCGGCGTCGGGGCCGAGGCGGCTCTTCTTGTCTTTGATGTAGTCGGCGAAGTTGCCCTCGAACCATTCCACGTGGCTGTTGCCCTCGAAGGCGAGGATGTGGGTGGCGATGCGGTCGAGGAAGTACCGATCATGGCTGACGATGAGCACGCAGCCGGGGAAGTTGATCAGCGCGTCTTCGAGGGCGCGCAGCGTGTTGACGTCGAGGTCGTTGGTCGGCTCATCGAGCAGCAGCACGTTGCCGCCCGACTTGAGCAGCTTGGCCAGGTGCACGCGGTTGCGCTCGCCGCCTGACAGCTGACCGACGGGCTTTTGCTGATCGCTGCCCTTGAAGCCGAACGCGCCCACGTAGGCGCGAGAGCGCATCTGGTGGCTGCCCATCTCGATGACCTCGGCGCCGCCGGAGATCTCTTCCCAGATGGTCTTGTCGCCCACGAGGTTTGCGCGGCCCTGATCGACGTACGCGACGTCGACGGTGGGGCCGACCCGCAAGGTGCCCGCGTCGGGCTGCTGCTCGCCCATGACCATGCGGAAGAACGTCGACTTGCCGGCGCCGTTCGCGCCCACGATGCCCACGATGGCGCCGGGCGGGATCTTCACGTTGAGATCCTCGATGAGCAGCTTGTCGCCGAAGCCCTTCTTGAGGCCCTCGGTCTCGATGACCAGATCGCCCAGGCGCTTCTCGGGGATCGGGATGCGCAGCTCGAGCTTGCGCTGGGCGCTGGCGTCGTTGGCCTGGTTGACCAGCTCGTCGTAGGCCTTGATGCGGGCCTTGCTCTTGGTCTGGCGGGCGCGCTGGCTCTGGCGAATCCAGTCCAGCTCGTCGCTGAGCGCCCGCTGTCGGCTGCTCTCCTGCTTCTCTTGGGCGCGCAGACGATCGGTCTTCTGCTCCAGCCAGCTGGAGTAGTTGCCCTTCCAGGGCAGGCCCTTGCCCCCTTCGAGCTCGAGGATCCACTCGGTGACGTTGTCGAGGAAGTACCGATCATGGGTGATGAGCACGATGGTGCCCGCGTAGCTCTGCAGGTGGCCTTCGAGCCACGCCACCGACTCGGCGTCGAGGTGGTTGGTGGGCTCGTCGAGCAGCAGCAGGTCGGGCTTCTCGAGCAGCAGGCGGCACAGCGCGATGCGGCGCTTCTCGCCACCCGACAGGTGCTCGACCGAGGAGTCGCCGGGGGGGCAGCGCAGCGCGTCGAGGGCCTGATCGAGCTGGCTCTCAAGCTCCCAGGCGTTGGCCGCGTCGATGGCGTCCTGCAGCTTGGCCTGCTTGTCGAGCAGCACGTCGAAGTCGGCGTCGGGCTCGCCCATCGCCATGTTGACGGCTTCGTAGTCGTCGAGCAGCTTCTGGGTCGCGGCGACGCCAAGCTTCACGTTGCCCATGACGTCGAGGGTCTCGTCGAGCACGGGCTCCTGCGGCAAGTAGCCGACGGTCTTGCCCTTGGCCAGCCAGGCCTCGCCCACAAAGTCGGTATCGAGCCCGGCCATGATCTTCATCACGGTCGACTTACCGGCGCCGTTGCCGCCGATGACGCCGATCTTGGCGCCCGGGTAGAACGACAGGAAGATGCCCTTGAGCACCTCTTTGCCGCCCGGGTAGACCTTCTTGAGATCCTGCATGTGGTAGATGAACTGTTCGGCCATGGGACCTCCCCGGTCAGAGCGCTGTCGAAGCGTCAGAAGGCGCGGAGGATAGAGCGAAGGTGGCCGACTGGCAAGGCGTTGTCGGGCCTGGCGCGAGCGCCGCTACAGCCCGGTCAATTGCATGGACGGGCGCGCGGCAGACAAGGCGGCCTTGACCGACGGGTCGAGCCGCTGCCCCGACAAATCCAGGCTCTTCAGAGCGGGCAGATGGCTCGCCTCGGTCAAGGCCAGGAGCGCATTGGATTCGAACCCATTAAGACCCAGATGCAGTTCTTTGAGCTGAGTCAACATCTTGCTGGTCAACAGGGCCTTGACGCCGGCCGTCGTCAGGCCGCACCCCGTCAGCTCAAGCTGCTCGAGTTGGCCGACCGCTGCGCTGTTCGCGAGGGCCTGGGCGCCGCCGTCTCCGATCGGCGAATAGGTGAGACGCAGCAACCGGACCGAGGTAAACACCGGGCCGTCCACCAAGGCCTGAACTCCTTGAGCACCAAAGGTGTTGTTCCCCAGAAATAAGTACTTCGGGCGCAGTTTGGGGCTGGCGGCCAACGCGGCCAAGCCTACGTCAGTCAGCCCGGTCTCCCCCAACCAAAGCGCTGCCAGACCGCCAACATCTGGCGATCGTGCGAGCAACGCCGCCCCCGCGTCACCGACAGGATTGTCCTGCAAGTCCAAAGAGTTGGACTTCGACAATGCGCCGCCGGCGATCAGCGCCTCGAGGCCTTCAATCGTGAGCTTCGACGTGCGAAAGCTCATCGCCTCCGTCGCCTGATCGGTCTTGGGCATCTTCTTGGCGTCTACACTACAAGCAATCATGATCAATGCGACGTAGACGGGTCCCAGCCGGCGCATCATTCCACGTCCTGAATCTGCCCCTTGGACAACATGGCCAACAGTTGCGGCGAGACCATTGCGGGATCCAGCGTCATGGCCACATCGGCGGCGGCCAGCCCAACAGCGTGCTGATCCGCGTCCGCGAGCAGCACGGCTACGCGCACCCAGAGCATCGCCTGCAACGCGCTGGCCAAGCGCTTGGCCACCGCATGTGTCGCCGCGAGGCACATCCGCCATCGCCGCGCGTTCAGGGCCGCCTCGAGCAAGGCGAAGCCCGCGAACTGCGGCATCGTCGGCGCCGGGCACGGCCAAGCCATTCGCGCGGCAAAGGCATCCAATGCCGCCAGCGTACCGTCGGGCGAGACGTGCGCCGCGATGACTTCCTGGGCCTGCGGATCGTCCGTCTCCACCAGCGCCAGCATGACCAGGCGGGCGACATAGATCGGCGGATGGCCAGCCAATAAGGGCACGCCCGCATCCAACGCTTCGGCATACAGCGCGTTGAGGACCGCGACCTCAAGGACGGCCGCCCGGGCGACTGGGTGGTCGGGCTGGGTTGTGCGTATTTGGTGGGCGAAGCGCACGATGGCGAGCTCGTCCCCGGCTCGGCTCGCGCTGCGCAGGCCCATTTCGGCCAACTCGGGTCGCGCCTCGGCCAGGCGCATCACCGGGGCATCGAAGCCGATGTCGAAGAAGGCTTGAGCGAGCGCTGGCGCGTGCGTCTGCAGTGCGTCCAGCCGCGAAACGATCGCGGCCATCACCTCAGCGTCGTCCGCGTGGAGCGCGACGGCTTGGGCCAGCACGGCGCCGTTGGCCGGCAGCGCGAGCGCGGCCTCGGCATGCATCCAGTTGAGCCAGGCGCCCGACCGGCGCGGGTCGAGCCTGACGGATCTGAGCGCCGCGTCCCGGCAGAGCGCCCATTGTTCACCGCCTGCGAGCGTCGCCGCCAGGTTCTGCCAACCCAAGGCGCTGTCGGGGGTCTCTTGCAGGTTTACCCGAATCAGCAGTGTCGCGGCCCGCCAGTCGCCGGCGAGGAGGGCCAGCGCGCTCGCCGCTCGCCGCAGCGCGACGGGGCGCGCATCACTGGGTGCGGAGTCGAGAAGGGTGCGGGCAGCGGTCTGATCGCCTCGAGACAGGGCAGCGTGGAGCGATCGAGCCCAGGGGCGAACCAAAGCGCTGCCCAGCTGAATCAAGTCGACACGTTCGGCAGCTTGAGGTTGTCGATGTCTGCCAGGATGTCGAACTCGGAGCGAATATTGTCGAGGAAGTACCGGCCCGCGTCCGCACCATTAGTGAGGTCGTGGGGCCAGCCATTAGCCCCAATTAGGTTGTCGCCGGTCGCCAATTCAAAAACAGGATCCAGCATATCCTTATCGCTGTCTTGCCGGGTCGTCTTGCCCGACCGCTCCGCGAAAAAGCTGAAGAAGACGGCGTTGAGCCTGGCGCTCCGAGTGTGGCTGGGTGCCTTGCCCGCCTCCTTCAATGCCGCCCATGAGCTGCTGCTCACCTGGAATCGCTTGCCGCTGTATGACGTGGTCACCAACAGATCGATGCCGGACTTGCGCCGTTGACCGTCGGCTTTGCCACCCGTACGCATCGAACCTACCGTCTGGCCCGTGAGATCGGCGCGTAGCTCGGGGTTGAGGCCTTCGACGGTCGCCGCGGTGATGCGGGTCGGGCGGTCATTCTTTCCGGCGATGGTCAATCGCAAGATTCCGGCCTTGTGGATCTTTTCCACGTTGTTGGCATGGCCAACGCCCTCGAGCGTCTCGGTTTTCCCGGCCAACAACGACATCCACCCCACGAGCATCTCGCGGCTTTGGAACTTGCCGGCGCTCTTCTGCGTCGCTATGTTGGCCTCCTCGATTGAGGCCATCTGGGCGATCGTGAGCTTCTGATCGTTGAAGTCGCCCGCCTCCTTTTCCCAGAAATGCTTGCGAGCTTCCTGTGCAGAAATCAGGAGTGCTTTCTCCTGGTTGTAGCAATACGCGAACAATGCGGCCTTCTTGCCCGTGCCGCCCTTGGCGATCGCCTCCTCTAGCCCTGCCTTGATGGAGTCTTCGCCCAGTTTGACCGCCGCGTTGATCGCAGCCGTGGCCGCAAACTTGGCCCCCTTGGCCAGATGGCCCGCCAACGCGCCGCCGACACCGCCCAAGGCCGCGCCAAGGACAAGCCCACCGACCACGCCCAGTGCGGTCTCCCAGCCGGAGGAGGCGGGCGGAGGCTCGTCGCCCTCGGCCCGCTTGCCCCAATAACCGGCCTCCAACTGATTCATCATCACGAGGTCGAAGAACGTATCCTTCGTCGCGATCGCCTGGCTTGCCCACTTGCCAGGATCTTCCTGCTTCTCATCTTCCTTCTTCTGAACGGCAGGCGAGCCACCCGAGCCGGCGTGCTGGTTGAGTAGCCCCTCGGCGCTCTTGCCCTGCACGACCAGATCCGCCACGGCGTCAGCGTGCTGCTCATAGGCATCGCCGGCCTCGCCAACACCACCCTTGAGGTGAACGCCGGCCCGCTGCTGCACAACATGCGCGGCCTCATGCGCGGCCAAATGCACAGACGGCTGGTCTTTGAAGGCGACGGCGTCGCCGGTCGCGTACGCCTGCGCCCCGATGCCTTCGGCTGCCTTGCCTGCGGCGCCGCCGACATGGGCTTGCACGTTGGACACATCATGCTGTCCGAAGCTGGCCTGAATCGCGTCGAGGTGGGGCAGCGCGCCGCCCGATCCAGCGACCCCCTGCGCCGCGGTCTCTTGAACGCCCGACCCGCCGACTGCGCCTTGCGCCTGAACCGGGCTGGCCCGCAGCTCTGCCGCTTGAGCGTCAGCGGCGCCGAATGACGGCGTGTGGGCCGCTTCCTTCTTTTGCACGTCGAGCTTGCCAACAATCAGACGACCGTCTTCGTACATGCCCCACCCACAATTCTTTCATGCAGTACCCAGAGTGTTCCGCAAACGCGGTTCTTGATCCAGTCTCATACTGGTTGCCCGCGGCTGCCGCAGGCCAGGGCCGATCCGCCGTCGGCCGCACCCCCGTGCTTGCGCCGGCCGCGAAGCGTGGCGCATCGTCTGCGGCATGCGCATCCTCTTGTGTCTCCTGCTTCTGGCCGTCGGCTGCGACGATTCATCGCCGCCATGCCCCGCCAACCGCGAGTGCGTGTTCGGCGACAGCTGCAATCAGTTGTGCTTCCCGCAGTGCCGATCGGGTCGGGATTGCCCGTCGAATCGGTGCGTCGGCGGTGCGTGTGCGCCTCCAGGCGTTGATGTCGGTGTGGATTTGGGCGACGCCGACATGACGCTCGATGCCCGCGCGAGCGATGCGGGGCTCGGCGACGCACAGCCTGTCGACATGGCGGTCGACGCCGCGCCACGCCCCGAAGGGCAGGGCGATCTGACCGGTCAGGTGCACTTCCGGCTCTACGACGACTCGATCCTGCCGGTGGCCCGCCCGATCGTCTATTGGACCTTCCCCAACGAGCGCCCGGAGCCGTTGACGCGGGGCGCGAGCTGCGACTGCGGCTATCCGGTGACCGCCGCGCGTGGCGACGCGGACGGCCGATTCATGCTGCGCAACATCCCCGCCGGGCCGATCTGGCTCGTGGTGCAAAAGGGGGCCTTTCGCCGCATCGTCGAGGTGCAGGTGCGGCCCGACGTGCAGACGCCGCTGCCCGAGGCGGTCACCGCGTTGCCCGTCCGCCAAGACCCG
>JBNMOZ010000006.1:0-30647 GCA_051276005.1 Bradymonadia bacterium
CGTTGGGGCATTTGTCGTCAACGTCGAGGATCTGGTCCTTGTCGTTGTCGGGATCCGGGCAGCCGTCGACGTCCTCAAAGCCATCTTTGTCTTCGGGCTCGAGCGGGCAGCGATCGTCGACGTCGAGGACGCCGTCGTTGTCGTTGTCGGGGTCGGGGCAGCCGTCAGTGTCTTCGAAGCCGTCCTTGTCTTCCGGATCGGTCGGGCACTTGTCGACGCTGTCCATCAGGCCGTCTTTGTCGGTGTCGCGATCGCGCTTGAAGTACGCGAACTGCATCAGGCCGCGCCACAGCGGTGAGCCGTAGTCGGGGATGATGCCCGTGCCGGCGCCGATGGTGATCACCGCGCCAGGCACCGTGAAGAAGCGAAAGCCCAAGAGCGCTTCTAGGGGCGCCGAGCGGCTGTCGTTGCTGACTTCCTGAAGGGGCGCGACGCCGAAGGCTTCGGCGAAGAGCAACGCGTCGGGCGAGCCGAGGTCGATGCCCATGGCACCGCCGTAGGTCAACTCGCTCTTGAGGTCCAAACTGTTGGTCCCCGTCTGCACGTCTTTGGCGTCGGGGCGATACTTGAACCCGATGTTCGCCGCGATGCTGAAGCCCTTCACGCGGGCTTCGAGGATGAGCTTCGGGTTGACCTCGACCTGGCCGGCGCCGACGAACTTGTCTGAGTCACCGGTGGGCAAATCGACGGGAATGGCGATCGCCATGCCCACGCCGCTTGCGTCGTGATCCTCGAACCCGAACAAGCGAATCTTGGGCGTAATGCGAATGTCACCGAGCGCCGCGCCAGTGTCTACGGGTGAGCCATCACCGGCTCCGATCCAGTTGACCGGCACCGTCAGACCGAACTCCAGCCGATCACCAATGCCCACGGCGGCTTGAATGTCGCCCGTGATCATGTGCTCGACGAGCTTCTGGACGATCTTGTCGTCCGGATCACGGACGGTCAACGGCTGGTTGCCGTAGTTAATCGTCAGCGAAGGTACGAAGCGCTTGTGGGGCGCAACTCGGGCACCCTCGACGCTGAAGTAGTTCCAGGTGCCCACCGCAGGGCGGAAGTTCTGGACGTTCTGAGCCTGCGCGACCCCACCCGAGAGGGCGGCGGACGCCAGGGCGAACTTAACAAATTTCAGTAGACGCAAGAGTTCCTCCAGCCTAACGACGACCGGAAGCTACTGCGCGCCCCTGATGTTGTAAAGAACGAACTTGCGACTTATGTGATTTTGACACCAGTTTTCAAAGCGTTACCGACCGAAGGCAATAAAAGCGCGTCCGCCCGCGCGCTGCACCAGCAGGCGCACCATCGACCCGCTGGGGGAGGCCGCCAGAGCCTTGGCCAGCGCCCCCGGCGTGGTGGCTCGTTCGCCGTTGAGACGCAGGATGACATCGCCGCGCCGCACGCCGGCCTTCGCCGCGGTGCTGCCCGCGTCAACCGAGAGGACCGCGACACCGCCCGAGACGTCCAACCGCGTCCGCAGAGCGCGGTCGGGGACGGCCAGCCGCATACCGAGGGCCAGCGTCGCCTTGCTCGCCTTGGATGGCGCCAACCGTCGCTGCTTCGCAGGCCGATGGTCATCGCCGGGCAGTTGGCCCAACTCAATGCCGAGCGTGCGCCGCTTGCCATCGCGCAGGATGTCGACGTTGACGGTGCGCCCGATGCCCGCCGTGCTGGCCAGCCACGGCAGATCGCTGTGCCGCTCGATGAGCGTGCCATCGAAGCGCACGATGACGTCTTCTTCCTGCAGGCCGGCCTTGGCAGCGGGCCCGTTGGCGACGACCTGCATCACGGCCGCACCATGGGGCCGCTTCATGCCCAGCGACTGCGCGATGGTGCTGTCGACGGGCGCGATTTGTACGCCGATCCAAGAGCGCGAGACGCGCCCGTCCTTGGCCAACTGCGGCAGCACCTTCTTGATCATGTTGACCGGGATCGCGAAGCCGATGCCCTGAGCGCGGGCGTTGATGGCCGTGTTGATGCCGATCACCTCGCCCTTGAGGTTGAAGAGCGGCCCGCCGCTGTTGCCCGGGTTGATGCTCGCGTCGGTCTGAATGAAGTCGCGATATAGCAGCCGACCGTCGGGCTGGACCTCGCGGCGGCCTTTGGCGCTGACGATGCCCGCGGTGACGGTGTGCGAGAGGCCCATTGGGTTGCCGATCGCGACCGTCCAACTGCCGATCTTCAGCGCATCGCTGTCGCCGAGGGGCACGACGGGCAAGGGGACGCCTTTGGGGTCGATCTTCAACAGGGCCAAATCGGTCGCCGGATCACGCCCCACCACCGTGGCCTCGAAGGCGCGATCGTCGAGCAGCCGCACCTCGACCGTGTTGGCGCCCTCGATCACGTGGTTGTTCGAGATGATGTAGCCGTCAGCGCGGATGATCACACCAGAGCCCGCGCCGCGCTGCAGGCGATCGGGCACGTTAAAGAACGGATGCTCCATCCGGGTGCGCGACTCGGTCGAGATCGAGACGACGGCGGGCGCGCACTTCTCGGCGAGGCTGCTGAAGGCCCCAAACGTGATGGGGGTGTCAGCGCTCAACCCGGTGTTGAGCGCTCCCTCGGTCCAAAGACGCTCTGCTGACGCAGGGCCGGCGAGCACGAAGAGGCTGCAGAGACAGGCTGCGACGAGACGCATGTGCATGCTCCTTGAGACGTGATCCCCGTGACGCAATGGACAGGGGTCGATGAGGTTTCGATGCGTGGGTATTGAGCTAAACACCGGACCGCGGCTCGCTATTTCCGGGTGCCGTTTCGGACCACGTCGGCGCGCAATCGCGTGAGCAGCGCGCGCGCCTCTGCGTCGACCGGCGTCGGCAGGCGATCTCGAATTCCGACCGAAAATCGATAGGTTGCATCATCAACCCGCAGGCTCACGTCGACGTGGCTTGCGAATGGACCCGGCAGTTCCGCCTGCGTAGATGTACTCAGGACGTGCCCAGCGGTGC
The DNA here is from genome assembly GCA_051276005.1 of Bradymonadia bacterium. Taxonomy (GTDB): domain Bacteria; phylum Myxococcota_A; class Bradymonadia; order UBA7976; family UBA1532; genus JBNMOZ01. The sequence goes on from JBNMOZ010000006.1 coordinate 2,946, forward strand.
GACGCGTCTCCAGCCAGGCGTTCAGCCGTGAGCGCGTTGTGCCATCGAAGCGATGCGTCATCAGAGAGACGACGGCCGATTCGGCGTCGCGCGCCGCGTAGTGTCGATGGGTGGTCCAGAGCGCGAGCCCGGCCACACCGGTCAGCAGCGCGACTAGACCCCACGACTGCGCGGACTTCATCCGCCGGAGGGCGTGCTGGCGGGTGCCGTGCTGGGTGGCGAGTCAATGATGTGGTTGAAGAGCGGCTTCTCGCCGATCGGCAACATGAAGAACGCCGCCAGTACGCCGATGATCAGCATGCCAAGCAGCATGCTCTTGATCGGATCAGCCTTGGCGACCTTGCGCGGGCGGATCGAGTCGGAGGGGCTCGGCCTGCGCACGCGCCGAACGTTGGGTCGCGTGGCGCCGGGCTCCGAGAGCCGCGGTGGTTTGCGGTTTCGGTTCTTCTTCTTCGCCATGACATCCCCCGCTCGGCAGTGCTCGACTCAACAGCGCTCGACTCAACAGCGCTCGACTCAACAGCGCTCGACTCAACAGCGCTCGACTCAACAGCGCTCGACTTCGCAGCGCTCAACTTCGCAGCGCTCAAGGCAAGGTAGCCCGGCCCGACGAGAAGGGCGAGCACAAGCAGGGTCTGCCTAGAAGGGCGACTCTTCGGGCGCGTTTTCCTTCTTGATGACGAACTCGACGCGGCGGTTTTTAGCCCAGGCGTCGGCGTTCTCTTCGTCGTCGACCGGCTGCTCTTCACCGTAGCCCGCGCTGGTCAGGCGATCGCCCGCGATGCCGCCACTGTCGATGAGGAAGGTGCGGACCGCTGCGGCGCGCTCGTCGCTGAGGCTCTTGTTATAGCTCGCCGAACCACGGCTGTCGGTGTGGCCCTGGATCTCGATGAGGGCGATCTGCGGGTTCTGCCGCAGCGTCTCGGCGACCTGGTAGAGGATGTCGTAGCTCTGGGTCTTGATGACCGCCTTGGCCGTCTCGAAGTAGACCTTGTCGAGGATGCGAAGCTTACCGCCCGAGATGATGACCTTCTTGGCGCTCTCTGGGCAGCCGTCCTCGTCTTCGGTGCCGTTGTAGTTCTCGGGCTCGTTGGGGCACTGATCTTTGTTGTCGGGGATACCGTCGGCGTCGTTGTCGAGATCCGGGCAGCCATCCTCATCCTTGAAGCCGTCGATGTCTTCGGGCTGCAGCGGGCATTTGTCCCGCGCATCGGGCACGCCGTCGCGGTCGTTGTCGAGCTCGGGGCAGCCGTCTTCGTCCTCGAAGCCGTCCTTGTCTTCGGGGTCGTTCGGGCACTGATCTTTGGAGTCGATGATGCCGTCGCCATCGCGGTCACGGCGGCTGTCGGGGCAACCGTCCTCATCTTCATAGCCGTTCTTGTCTTCGGCGAGGTCGGGGCACAGGTCGTTGATGTCGAGGATGCCGTCGTTGTCGTTGTCTGCGTCGGGGCAGCCGTCGCTGTCTTCCCACTCGTCTCTGTCTTCGGCATCGTCGGGGCACTTGTCGATGTCGTCAGAGACGCCGTCGCCGTCGCGATCGCCGACAGAGGGCTCAAAGATGATGCCGGCGAAGGGCCGGATCAACGGATCGCCGTAGTTGCCGAGGAAGCCGTGGGTGGCGCCGACCGAGAGGAACGAGTTGCCCACCAAGAAGACGCGCAAGCCCGCGAGGACTTCCATAGGCATGGCGCGCTTTGCGCCATCTTCAATCGGCACTGAACCATAGAATTCGAGGATGAGATCGAGGCGGCCGATAATCGCCGTATAGCCAAGGCCCAGGCCAAAGGTGGCCTCGTTGCCGGCGATGATGGGGTCTTCACGGCTGACCTGACGGCTGGTGCCCGTGTCGGGATCGGTGATGGTGACCGGCTGGTTGATCTCGCGAAGGGCGCGGATGCGTGCGCCCGCGTTGAGCGCGATGCCCAGACGACGCGACGCGTCGATGTCGAGCACCAGACGGCCGCCGAAGGTCGGCTCACCATGGCTGGCGAAGGTGTTGGCTTCGCCGTTGCCCAGGCCTGCGAAGCCGACGACCGCCACGCCGATCGGCATCGTCTCGCGATCGAGGATGCGTATTTTTGCGCTGATCTGCACATCACCGAGGCCATCGCCAGCCAGTTCCCCGGCGTCGCCCTCGCCATCGGGATCGCCGCGCACGATGACCACCGGCACGTTGACGCCGATTTCAGCGACGCCAAAGCCCAGCGCGGCCACGAGGTTGCCCGTGCCCATGCTCGAGATCAGATCGACATTTTTGCCGTCGATGCTCTGGGTCAGGGGCGCGAAGGCATAGTTGATATACAGGCCGAAGCTTGGATCCAGCATGCCCAGGACCTTGGAACGCTCGATGGTGATGAAGCTCTGGGAGTCCATCGCCGGGCGAAAGTTCTGGACGTCGAAGTCCCGCGGCTCTTGGGCCTGAGCCGTGCTCGAAAAGCCCCCGATGAGGCCGCAGAGCAGGGCCCAAGTCAGAGCGACGTGCCGTGTGTCCACGAGAGAACTCCATGCCAGAAGGGTGGTGTATTCTAGCCAGCGCAGGGCGCGGCGTCGGTGCAGTCTAGCCAGCGCAGGGCGCGGCGTAAACGAATCGATGTGAATTACGGGAGGAATGCGGCAGATTGCAACCCGGCTGACGCGTTGCCTGCGTACCGAAGCGATGCCTGCCTACTCACGCAATGCCCGTGTACCGAAGCAATGCCTGCCTACTGATCCAATGCCTGACGAAGCTCGGCGACCTTGTTCTTGGCGCGCTGCTTGTAGCTGGGATTGGTCTCTTTGGCGGCCCACATCGAGCACTGCTTGAGCGCCTCGCGTTGGCGACCAATGTTCGGCAAGACCCCACAGAGCATCTGCCGGGGCGTCTTCGAGTTGGGCCGCACCTTGAGCGCATCCGTGAGCAGGCGCACGACCTCGCGACGGTCTCCGCGCACCAACTCCGTGCGCGCGGCGCTCAAGAGTTCATCATACGAGCGCCGCGCCGGGGCGGGGGCTCGCGTCGGAGGTGCCACCCGACGCACCACGGGCCTGACGCGCGCTCGCGTTGACGGGGCCACCGCCCGGGGCGCGTTGGTGCGCACTGCTGCGACTCGCGCTCGAGTCACGGGCGCAGCGACAGTGGCTGGTGCCGTCCGCTTTCTGAGCGCGACGCGCAAGGCCTCGGCCTGACTCTTGGCGAACGGCTGCTTGCGAATGCCTTCGTAAATCTGGCGCGCCGCGCCGCGGTTGCCGTCTTCGATCAGCAACTTCGCGCGTTCGAGCTCGGCGTCTGCGTATCCGACCTCGATCACGCTCGTGAGCGGGGCCAACTGCGCGTAGTACGTGCTCTTGAGCGGGAAGCCCGACAGCTCGCGGTAGGCGTCAACCCACTGCTTGCTCCGGACGCTGTTCTGGATGCGGTTGAACTGCCGCTTGGCCGCCGACTCTTTCTGGGCCCAGCTGCGCTTACTGCTCGCCTCGGGGTGGTCGGGGTTGGCCTGCAACACGCGGCCGTACATCTTAGCGGCCGCCTCCCACTCTTCCTTGTCGGCGTAGGCGTTCGCCTCGTCCATCCAGCCTGCGATGTCAGCCTGAGACACCGGCGCCCCCGTGGCCGCAGCGCCCGCGCCGCCGTCCTTGGCGGTCTCGTCGCGATTGACGAGGGAGAACGCGCCGACGGCGATACAGGCGAGCACGAGGCCGACGACGATCAACCGGCCGATGCCCGGCCCAGGGATCATGTCGCTGTCGTCGATGTCGGTCGGCGTGAAGATGTACGGATCGCCCGGGGCGACGTAGCGCATCTTGACCTGGCCGAGCTCGACGATATCGCCGCGCACCAACGACGCGGTGCCGTACGGCTCGCCGTTGACCTTGACCCCGTTGGATGAGGCCAGATCGATGATCGTAAACGTGCCGTCGCGGAAGATGACCTTGGCGTGGTTGCGCGAGATCGAGCGGTGGTTGACGACGATGTCGTTCTCGTCGACGCGGCCGATGATCAGCTCACGTCGATCGAGGCGATAGGTCTCGCCAGCGATATTGCTCGAGATGACGATCAGCTTGCCGATCTTGTCATCGGGCAGCGCCTCGACTTGATGCACCCCTGTCGGCGCAGCGTCGATGCCCGCGGGCACAGCAACCGGCGGCGCATCAGCGACCGGGGGGCGCGCGTCCTCTGCCGCGTCATCGCGCAACGCGAGGGCGTAGTCGCCGATCTGGATCAGATCGCCAACCTTCAACGTCGCCTTGTCGGCGATGCGATCCCCGTTGAGTCGGACGCCGTTGTAGCTCTTGAGGTCTTCGATGAGGATTGTCGGGGGGCTCGCAGGGGTCCGCACAAGCCGCGCATGGTGGCGCGACACATTCCGCTCCGTCAGCCGGATGGTGTTGCCCTCTTTACGACCAATCGTAATCTCGTCCCGAATTAACGGAACGATGGTCGTCTTGCCTTCGTCATCCTCGATGACGAGTCGCAACATGCGAGTGCTCCCTCAGGCCGTTGGCGAAAATCCAACGGTCGAGATCTAGCACAGCCGCGAGCGGGCGGCAAAGACTGGCGGGGGGGTGACGCGCGTTCGGCGTCCAAGGCGGGCAGATTATGCGGCGGGTCTCGGGGGCGAGACCCTAGAACGCGACGCCGAAGGCGAGTTGGACCTGGTTGAGGGCGACGTCGATCTCGACGTTTCCGTCGCCTTCCAGCGTGCCCTGGTGGCGGGAAAAGTAGAGCCCCGCGGTGACGCGCATGGCCTTGGTGACGGGGTACGACGCGCCGCCACCGATCATGATGTTGAAGCCGGTGCCGTCGGCGTCGCCGCCCGCACCTTCTGGATCGATGCTGAGCGCGCTGATGGCCAAGCTGCCGGCGCCGTACACGACCAAGCGACCCGGGACGAGGATGTAGCGCGCCCAGACGCCGGCGTCAGCCGCGGTGAAGTCGGTCTCGACTTTGGCATCGTTCTCAATGTTCGTCGTCTGATAGCCCAGCCGGGCGCCCAGCCGAAACGGCGACTTGCGGTTCAGCTTGAACTCGATGGTCCCCATGATGCCGATGTTGCTTTCGATGTCCTCCTCTGAGTCGACGGTGCCGACCTCGGCAGTGGCGGTGCCGGTCAGGCCATACAGGCCCTGCAGGGAGAACTTGGGACGGGCTTCGGCGATAGTGGCGGTCAGGGCGAGCACGCCTAGCAGGGTTAGAATGCGCGGGATCATGAGTCTCTCCGAGATGAATTTTGGGGGAGTCAGGGTCAAAACAGGATGCGAAGAAAAAATGTTTCAAAAACCTGAGCGGCGAACCGTCCAGGGAGGCTGTCTGAAGCATGTGTGCACGACGCGCCAAGGGGCATCTTATGCACCCGTGCCCGAAATTGTCGGACGCGATGTGGTGCGATGGTTGATTCGCGGCGGCGCATTGCAGATGCTCAGCCGCGATGCTGACTGAAGTCAAAGCTGGAGGCTATACCATCCGCGGCGCGTCGCTGGGGGGCATGTATACCGCCCTGCACGTGCCCGAGTTGGACGCGCTCTTCGACGTGGGGATTCCCGTTCGCTCTGCGTGCGGGGTGCGCAACCTGTTCTTGAGCCACCCGCATGTCGATCACCTCGGCGCGCTCGTGACCTTCTTGGGCATGCGCGGCCTGACCGGGGTCAAGACGCCGCTGCGGGTGTTCTTGCCGGCGGGCGTCGAGGGCGGCATCACCGACTCACTCCAAGCGATCAGTCGGCTGCATCGCTGGCCGCTCACCATCGAGACGGTGCCCATGAGCCCCGGCGATACCTTTGAGCTGCGCCGCGACTTGAGCGTGCGCGCGATTCGCACGTATCACCCGGTGCCGTGTTTGGGGTTCTCGTTCTTCGAGCCGGTCAGCAAGCTCAAGGCCGAGTTCGCCGACCTGCCCGGGCGCGAGATTGGTCGCCTGCGCAAGCTGGGCGCGCCCATCTTCGATCATCATGAGCGCAACCTGTTCGCCTACGCGACCGACACGCTGCCCAAGGTGCTCGACACCTCGCCCGAGATCTTCGAGGCGAAGACGCTGGTGTTGGAGTGCACGTTCTTGGACGAGCGCAAGACGGTCGCGAAGGCCCGCGCGGGGTGCCACATCCACCTCGACGAGTTGCTGCCACGGCTGGAGCATTGCCAGAACGAAGCGCTGGTGCTGATGCACTTCAGCCAGCTGTACAAACCGCGCGAGGTCGAAGAGATCCTCGACGCGCGCTGCCCGCCCGACATCCGCGAACGCATCATCCCGTTCGTGCCCACCGGTCCGCGGTGGTGGATCTAGCGCCTGGCCGCATGGCGACTGGCCTTCTGGGCCGATATCAGGGGGCCTTGTTGGGCCTCGAGACCTAAACCGACCTGCATTTCAGTGCTCCATTCGGTGGCCCGCGCAGGCCACCACGAGGCCGACGATGCGCGCACGCGTCATGCGGTGCGCTGAACGCTTGAGTAGTGTAGGTAGCCGTGTTATCAGGCCCGGTCAGGAGGAGCGATGCAAATGGATCTTTTTGGCGACGGTAAGGAAGGCAGCGGGGGCGAGAGCGAAGTCGCTCTGCACGAGGCCACCCGCAGCCGCTACCTCAACTATGCCCTCAGCGTCATCACCAGCCGCGCACTGCCCGATGTGCGCGACGGCCTCAAGCCGGTGCAGCGTCGCATTCTGTATGCGATGTACCGCGACCTGAAGCTGCGGCACGACTCGCGGTTCCTCAAGAGCGCGCGCGTCGTCGGTGACGTCATGGGTAAGTATCACCCGCATGGCGACCAATCGATCTACGACGCCATGGTGCGCATGGCGCAGAGCTTCAGCCTGCGCTATCCGCTGGTCGACGGGCACGGCAACTTCGGCAGCATCGACGGCGATACAGCCGCCGCCATGCGCTACACCGAGGCGCGCCTGCAGGCCCTCGCCGAAGAGCTGCTCAGCGAGATTGGCCAAGGCACGGTCGACTATCGCCAGAACTATGATGGCCAACTCGAAGAGCCCATCGTGCTGCCGGCGCAGGTGCCCAACCTGCTCATCAACGGCGCCACCGGCATCGCGGTGGGCATGGCGACCCACATCCCGCCGCATCATCTGGGCGAGGTCATCAACGCGCTCATCGCGCTCATTGATACGCCCGACATCGGCCTCGAAGGCCTGTTGCAGCACGTCAAGGGCCCGGACTTCCCGACGGGTGGCGAGATCCTCAACACCCGTGAGGAGATGTATTCGATCTACGAGAAGGGCCAGGGCGCCATTAAGTGCCGCGGCACTTACGAGATCGAGATGCTGCATCGCAAGAAGTGCATCATCATCACCAGCATCCCCTACATGCTCAACAAGAGCACGCTGGTCGAGAAGATCGCGTCGCATATCGTGGCCCGCAAGCTGCCACAGGTCGTTGATATTCGAGACGAGAGCGCCGAAGACGTGCGCATCGTCATGGAGCTCAAGCGCGGCGCGTCGCCCGAGGTGGCCATGGCCTACCTCTACAAGCACACGCCGCTGCAGCAGAACTTCAACGTCAACCTGACGTGCCTGGTGCCCACCGAGAACCCCGAGGTGACCCGGCCCGAGCGCATCGGCCTGATCGCGGTGCTGCGCTACTTCCTCGACTTTCGGCTCGAGGTCGTCACTCGGCGGCTGCAGTTCGAGCTGGCGAAGCTGCTCAAGAGCATCCACCGCCTCGAAGGCTTCGAGACGATCTTCGACGCCCTCGACGAGATCATCGCGCTCATCCGCGCCAGCGAAGGCAAAGCCGACGCCGCCCGCAAGATCATGGCGCGCTTCGGCCTCGACGCCGAGCAGACCGAGGCGATCCTCGAGCTCAAGCTGTATCGCCTGGCGAAGCTGGAGATCATGCTGATTCGCGAGCAGCTGGCCGAGCAGCGCGGTCGTCAGGCCGTGATCGAAGGCCTGCTCGCTGATGATGGCGCGCGCTGGTCGATGGTGCGCCAGGAGCTCTCCGAGATCTACGACGCCTACGCCGACCAGCGGCGCACGCGCATCGTGGGCCCCGCTGAAGAGACCGACTTCGCGCCCGAGGCGTACATCGTCAAGGAGCGCACCTGGGTGATCATCACCCGCCAGGGTCGCGTGAAGCGCCAAAAGGGCTTCAGCGAGCTGTCGGCGATCCGCGTCCCGGACGGTGACGAGGTGGCCTGGGTGCTGCGCACCGACACGCGGCAGACGGTGGCGTTCTGCTCTCAATTTGGGCGCGCATACGTGGTCCGGGTGGACGACATTCCCGCCACGACCGGCTACGGCGATCCCATCCAGGCGAGCTTCAACTTCGACGATGGTGAGCGCATCATCGGCGTGATCAGCAGCGACATGCGGCTCTATCACGACCCCAGCGAAGAAGAGCTCGAGGCCCTCGAAGAGGGCGAACCCAAGCCCCCGTACGCCGTGTCGGTCTCTCGCGCCGGCAAGATCACGCGGTTCCCCATCGACCTGCACGCCGAGGTCAGCACGCGCTCGGGCCGCAAGTTCATGAGCCTGGCCAAGCAAGATGAGGTCGTGGCGCTGTATCCGAGCGTGGGCGACGAGATGGTCTGCATGGCGAGCAAGAGTGGCCGCGTCATCGTGTTCCCGATCAGCGAGGTGCCGCCCAAGGGCAGCGCCGTGCGCGGCGTCAACGCCATCCGCCTCGACCCCAAAGACGAGGTGTTGGGCTTCGCCCTCGCCCGCAAGAAGCGCGCAGGGCTGGTCACGCAGACCAACCGCGGCCGTGAGCTGATCGTGCGCGAGACGAGCTATCGGCCCGTCAAACGCGGCGGCAAGGGCACGATCGTCATTCGATTGGGGACGCTGGTGAGCTGTGAGCGCCCGGTCGAGGTCTACGACGTCGATGGGCCCGATGATGAGCCCGACGAGATGACCGAGGAGATGACTGAGGGGGGCGAGCAGTGAGCGTGGCGAGGCCCCCGGTCGGCGGTGACTACGGCGCGGGCGACATCACGATCCTTCAGGGCCTCGAACCGGTCCGCAAGCGCCCCGGCATGTACATCGGCGGCGTGGGCAAGGAGGGCCTGCACCACCTGATCTGGGAGGTGCTCGACAACTCGGTGGACGAGGCCATCGCCGGCTACGCGAGCACGATCACCGTGCACCTCGCGCGTGACGGCGAGACGCTGACCATCGAAGACAACGGCCGCGGCATCCCGGTCGCGATGCACCCGCGCGACGTGCACAAGCGCAGCACCCTTGAGGTGATCTTCACGGTGCTGCATGCCGGCGGCAAGTTCGGCCAGGGCGCCTACCGAACCGCCGGCGGCCTGCACGGCGTGGGCGCCAGCGTGGTCAACGCGCTCAGCAGCAGCCTCGAGGTGCAGGTCAAGCGCGACGGCAAGCTGCACCAGCAGCGCTTCCGCCGCGGCAAGCCGCTCGGTGAGGTTGAGGTGATCGGCGAGGCCCGCGGCACCGGCACCAAGGTCAAGTTCCACCCCGACCCGAAGATCTTCCCGATCATCCAGTTCGACGTGAAGATCATCGCGCGCCGACTCGAGGTGAAGAGCTACCTGCACAAGGGCCTGCGCATCGTCTTCAAAGACGAGACGGCCGAAGACAAGGCGCTGCGGGTTCGCGAGTTCAAGCATGACGGCGGCGTCGTCGAGTACTTGCGCGACCTCATCATCGCCCGCAAGCGGCGCCAGATCCTCGACCAGATGTTCACGCTCGAGCGCGCGGACAAGGACGGCTCGATCGAGGTCGTGCTGTGCTGGACCGAGGCCACCGACGTGGTCATCCACAGCTTCGTCAACGGCATCCCGACGGCCGACGGCGGCACCCATGAAGGCGGGCTGCGCGACGCGATCAACCGCACGCTCAAGACCTACATCGAGACGCGTGAGCTGACCCCGCGCGGGGTCACCTTCTCGCCCGACGACATCCGCGAGGGCCTCACCGCGACGGTGAACCTGTTCATCCGCGATCCGCAGTTTCAGGGGCAGACGAAGGACAAGCTCAACAACCCCGAGGTGCGCAACTTCGTCAGCGGCACCGTGCGCCCGGCGCTTGAGCTATGGCTCAACCAGAACCAGACCCAGGCCGACGCCATCGTCACGCGCATCATCCAGTCGTCGCGGGCCCGACAAGCCAGCCGGGCGGCCGTCGCGTCGGTGCGCCGCAAGTCACCGATCAGCCGTCGGCTCAACCTGCCGGGCAAGCTGGCCGACTGCAGCAGCAACGATCCCTCCGAGTCAGAGCTGTTCCTGGTCGAGGGTGACAGCGCCGGCGGCTCCGCCAAGCAGGGCCGCGATCGGCAGACCCAGGCGATCCTGCCGTTGCGCGGCAAGGTGCTCAACGCCGAGCAAGCGACCGATCGCAAGGTGCTGGCCAACGCCGAGCTGAGCGACATCATCAAGGCCCTGGGCTGCGGCTTCGGCCGCGACTGCGAACCCGAGCGCCTGCGCTATCAGCGCGTCGTGCTGCTCATGGACGCCGACAGCGACGGGCATCACATCGCCACGCTGCTGCTCACGTTCTTCTATCGCTACCTCAAGCCGCTCATCGAAGGCGGCCACGTCTACCTGGCCCAGCCGCCGCTCTACCGCGTCGATGTGGCCAAGCAGACGCATTGGTGCGCCGACGAGGCCGAACGCGACGCGGTCATCGCCAAAGCCCCGAAGAACTCCAAGATTCAGATCCAACGCTTCAAGGGTCTGGGCGAGATGATGCCGGCGACGCTCTACAAGACCACCCTCGATCCGCTGCGACGGCGCTTGCTGAAGGTCACGATCCCCGAGACCGCGCGCCTGGCCATCGAGACCACGATCAGCGAGCTGATGGGGCGCGATCCCCAGGCACGTTTTCACTTTGTGATGACCCGCGCGCATGAGGCGGACGCGCTGGACATCTAGGGCGCCCGCCTCACCCCAAGCCCGCCTCACCCGAAGATGTCGCGCATCGTCACCAAGAAGATCAGGCCCATCAGCATCACCATGCCCACCGCGTGGATCACCGCCTCGACCTTGCGCGGTGCCGGTCGGCCCGCGATCGCCTCATAGAAGATGAAGACCAGCCGCCCACCATCCAAGGCGGGGAACGGCAGCAGGTTCAAGAAGCCCAGGTTGATGCTCAACATCGCGAGGAGGCTGAAGAACCACTCCCAGCCCCGCTTGATGGAGTCGGCGCCCAGCTTGGTGATCTTCACCACGCTGACGATCTTCACGTCGGGATCGCCCTGGAAGGCGCGGGCCACGAACTTCACCGTCATCGCGATGGTGTTGTAGCTCTCGATCGCGGCCAGCTTGAACGCGCTGACGACCCCATCCGCACCGAATCGGGCGAGGGCCGGCGAGATGCCCAGCTGCCAGCCCTTCTTGGCCTTGCGCGGCGTGATCTGCACCGTGATCTTCTCAGCGTCGGCGGGCGCCCGCGGGATGCGCATGACCAGGCCCGGCTGAATCTGCTCAACAGACTTCTCTTCGTAGTCGGGCACGCCGCCCTTGGGCCGCGCCACGGTCACCTGCATCGGCGCGCCGTCGCTGGCGCCCACCGTCTTGCGCAGATCGCGAAAGCTGAGGATGGGCGTGTCGTCGATCTGCAGGATGGTGTCGCCGGGTTGCAGGCCGGCCTCGAACGCGGGGCCTTCCGCTGCGCGCAGCGTCGCGGTCGGCACGCGGTCCCATTCGTAGGCCAACGCGTTGAAGGTGCCGAAGAGGCCCAGATAGATGACGGCTGCGAGCCCGAAGTTGAAGACCGGCCCGGCGCTGACCATGGCCGCCCGCTTCCAGAGCGACGCGTCGTTGTAGCTGCCTTTGGAGAAGTCCTTCTCCCCCGCCATCCCGGCGACCTGCACATAGCCGCCGACCGGGAAGAGCGAGATCTTGTAGAGCGTCTGGGGCCCCTGAATTTTGACCAGGGCGGGACCGAATCCAATGCTGAAGGTGTGCACGGTCATGCCCGACCACCGGGCAACCAGGAAGTGCCCAAGCTCGTGGATGATGATCAACAGGCTGAACCCGAAGATCGCGATCAAGAGCTGGGTGCTGTTCATGGGGGGCGTCCTTTGGGCTCACGGCGTCGCATTGTAGCAGGAGATGCTAGCAGGAGACGCTAGCAGGAGATGCTAGCAGGAGATGCTGGCATCTGACGCTGGCCGTTGGACTCTGGCGGGCGCGGGGAGTTCCGACGCTGGCGGGGTGAGTTTTAACGCGGGCGTTGGGGCCGGTCTACCCGGTCAACTCTCTCACCCTGAGAGGAAGGCCACGAGCACAGCACTCAAGGTGACAAAGGCGGTGCCGGCGAGGGCGAAGGTGACCTTGCGGTTGGAGGCTTTCGGGCTGCGGCCGACGTCGATGGACTCGTACATGATGTGCTCCGGATTCTTGGTGTTCTTGCCGTACAAACGACTAACACCAGACGCAGCGGGTCACATTTCATTGCGACGCTTTTTCATCATCTAAAGATTGATCAAGCCCGGGCAAGCGGCGCCGCCTGGCGTGCGACCCCTGAGCCCCCCGAATCGCGAGGGACCCGGATCGGCAGACTCACAGACCGGCGGCGGCCTTGAGCGTGGCGGCCTTGTCGGTGTCTTCCCAGCGGAAGCCCTGGTCTTCACGACCGAAGTGCCCATACGCGGCGGTCTTGCGGTAGATCGGGCGCAGCAGGTCGAGGTGCTCGATGATGCCGCGCGGCTTGAGCGGGAAGTGCTCGCGGACGAGATCTTCGATCTTCTCTTCGTCGATGGCGCCCGTACCGAAGGTGTTCACGTAGACGCTGACCGGCTCGGCGACGCCGATGGCGTAGGCCAGCTGCACCTCGGCGCGACGGGCGAGGCCGGCGGCGACGATGTTCTTCGCCACGTAGCGGCACATGTAGGCTGCCGAGCGGTCGACCTTGCTGGGATCCTTGCCGCTGAACGCGCCGCCGCCGTGCCGGCCCATGCCGCCATAGGTGTCGACGATGATCTTGCGGCCGGTGAGCCCGCAGTCGCCCATGGGGCCGCCGATGACGAAGCGGCCCGTCGGGTTGATGAAGTACTGCGTGTCTTCGTCGACCATGTCGGCCGGCAGCAGCTTGTCGATGAGCTTCGTCCGGATCTGCGCGCGCAGCTCCTCGGTGGTCACGTCTTCGTCATGCTGGGTCGAGACGACCACTGCGGTGATGCGGGTGGGCTCGTTGCCGACATACTCCACCGACACCTGGCTCTTGCTGTCGGGGCGCAGGAAGGGCAACTCGCCCGACTTGCGCAGCTTGGCCAACTCTTCGACGAGCTTGTGGCTCAACGAGATCGGCAGCGGCATCAGCTCGGGGGTCTCGTCGCTCGCGTAGCCGAACATCAGGCCCTGATCGCCGGCGCCCTGCTCTTGGAACGTGCCCTCGCCCTCGTTGACGCCCATGGCGATGTCGGCGCTCTGCTTGTCGAGGCTGACGAGCACCGCGCAGCTCTTGAAGTCGAAGCCCATCTCGCTGCTGTTGTAGCCAATCTCTTCGATCGTCTTGCGCGCGATCTCTTGATAATTGACCACCGCGTTGGTGGTGACCTCACCCGCCAACGCGACGAAGCCCGTGCTGACCATGGTCTCGCACGCGACGCGGCTCTTGGGATCCTGAGCGAGCAACGCGTCGAGCACGGCGTCGGAGATCTGATCGGCGACCTTATCGGGGTGGCCTTCGCTGACTGACTCCGACGTGAAGATGAAGCTGCGAGCCATGCTCATTCCTTGCGGTATGCGGTGAGTATCTAAAAGCGCACCATAGTAGTGGGGTTTTCGCCCAGGTCAAGACGGCGTTTTTTCGGATCTCATTTGGGTGGATTTCAACCCAGCAGGATCCACAACGCGCCCACGGCCGCCGCCCCTACGCACAGGCCGGCGACGAACTTCATCTGGGAGCCGTCAATGGGCTCGGCCGGCGACGGCACTTCGACGACCGTGTCGCCATCGGGCTCGGCTGGGAAAGTCACCTCGAAGACCACGTCGCGATCGGCATCGAGCAGCAGCACCGCGTCGACGTCGTAATACATGGCGTACTCGAGGAGCTGCCGGCGGGTGCCGCGATGGGTCGCCTTGCCCGATTTACCCGTCTTGACCTCGACCACATATCGCTTGCCGTCGCGGGCAGCGAGCATATCGGCACGCAGCGTGGCCTCGCGGGGGTCGCCGTCGACCAGAAACTCGTAGCGACAGTCGACTTGCTCCGCCAGCACCTCGAAGCCCCGCCGTTGGAGCATCGCGGGCGCCAACGCCTCCATCGCGCGCCCATGCGCGGCGGCGGTCAGCGAGGTGCGACGACCGCGGGTCGCGCGATGTCGGGTGATGTACCAGGTCAGGCCGATGGCGGCGCCGAGGAGGACGACGACCAGCAGCCATACGGTCAGACTCATGCGGGCGCCTTGCGTCATTGCCGACTTGGAGGGTATCGGAGCGGACGCGCATGTCGAGATCTCTCCCATTCCCGCGGCTCAAGTGGCTGCGGCTCCCCTCTCGTTTGGCGCTGCTGCTGGCGCTGCTGATCGGCTGTGCGCCCGATCGGGCGGCCGACGATCCGATCACGCAGGCGGGCCTCGCGGCGCTTCAAGCGCCCCCCGCGCGCGGGGTGCTCGACTTCGCCTCCGGGCTTGCGCGTGGGTTGCAGCAAATGACGGTCATCCGCGCCGAGGTCAGCAGCGCCCAGGGCCTGCACAGCGATCTGCGCGACCTGCAGACCGCCGTGATGGATGCGCAGGGCAACGCGCGCCTCGACACCTGGGGCATCACCCGCGCGCCGGCCCCGGTCGAGGACGGGCGCAGCTGCGTTGAGATAGACGGGCGCATCTACACCCAATGGCGCACCCGCAAGCCGGAGCTGCTGCGCCGAGAGACCGCGCCGGGCACCTGCGTGGGCACCCCTGCCCTCGCCGAGATGCTGGGTCGCTTCGCGGCCGAGCTCGACACCACGATCGACGGCGATCGCGTTGAGTTTCGCCTGCGCGATCGGGCGCGTCCTGGCCCCGACGCCATCGCGTTGACCTGGCCCGACGGCCCGCAGCGCCCGCGCCTGCATGCGCCGCGCCTGCTCCATCTGGTCAGTCATGCGCGGCCGACCGTGTTCATTGGGCACGCCACGCGCGACGCCGAGGGTCGCCTGCGCGCCGGGCACCTCGAGGCGCGCTTCGATCTGCGCAAGGGTGGCCAGGACGCGACCATGCGGTTGAGCATCGACACGCGCTCAGCGCCCTTCGCAGGTCGTATCGAGGCCCCGCTCGACCCCGCGATCGAGACGCCCCGACCGCGCGCTCTCGCAAATATTGAAGCCGTTCTGGGTCCGCGCCCGGCCACAATCGGTACGCTGCCCGGACCCGGTGACGCGCCGCCCCTGCGACTGCGCCCCCAGCAGCCCAGCCACGACCCAGGAGATGCCCGATGAATCGACCGACGCACTTCGACGGCGCCCGCCGAATCGTCGTCAAGATCGGCTCGGCGGTCCTGCGCGACGGCGCCGAGTTCGACCGGGTCACCTTCGTGAGCCTGGTGCGCGACATCGTCGCCCTGCGCGAGGCCGATGTGCAGGTCATCGTGGTGTGCAGCGGCGCGGTGGCGCTGGGTATGGCGCGGCTCTCGTTGAAGGATCGCCCGTCGAGCATCACCGATTTGCAGGCCCTGGCGTCGGTCGGGCAATGCCGCTTGATGCGCGCCTGGAACGACGAGTTGGACCATTACGGGCATGTCGCCGCCCAGATTTTGCTGACGCGAGACGACGTCGATCAGCGCCGACGCATGCTCGCCGCCCGACGCACCATGCTGACTCTGCTCAGGCTTGGCGCGGTGCCCGTCATCAACGAGAACGACACCATCGCCGCCGACGAGATCAAGCTCGGCGACAACGACCTGCTGTCCAGCCAGGTCGTCAGCCTGACCGAGTCGGGCATGCTGGTGATCCTCTCCGACGTGGACGGGCTGTACGATCGTCCGCCCAGCCAGCCCGACGCGCTGCGCATCACCCACGTCACCCAGATCGACGACGCCGTGCTCAGCGTCGCGGGCGAATCGACCTCGGGGCTGGGCAGTGGCGGCATGCGCACCAAGGTCGGCGCCGTGCAGCAAGTCAACCGCCTCGGGGTGCCGGCCATCATCGCGGCGGGCAAGACCCCGGGCGTATTGCGGCGCCTATACGCCGGCGAGGCCCTGGGCACCTGGTTTGCTGGCGATCCGGGCCATATGGGGCACCGCAAGCATTGGATCGCGTACGGGCCGCTGTCGCTGGGACAGCTTCACATCGACGCGGGCGCGAGCGCGGCCCTTGTCAGCGAGGGCTGCAGCCTGCTGCCGATTGGGGTGGTGCGCATCGAGGGTGAGTTCAGCGAGGGCGATCCGGTCGCCATCTTCAACCCGGCGGGCGTCGAGATCGCGCGCGGCCTGGTCAGCCATTCAGCCGAGGCGCTCGCGGCCGCGATCGGGCGACAATCCGACGAGATCGGGGGCACCTTCACCGACGTCTCCGAGGTGATCCATCGCGATGATCTGGTGCTGATGCTCTAGCGCTGGCCTCAATCCGGCAGGCCGCAGACGCCCTGATTGCAGGCCTCGCCGGTGGCCGCGCAGTCGCGGGTCGCCGACCAGCCCGTGCAAGCATTCGCCCCGCGCACACAGCGCTGCGTGACCGAGCCCAGGCAGCGCACGGTGTCGAGGGCGCAGGCGTCGGCGCAGCCGAGCGCGCCGGGGGTGGGCGGACCGCTGACGTAATCGTTGCGGTTGTTATCGGTCTGCCCGACACGCTGCAGGCTCTGCCCGTTGCCCGGCTCGAGCGCGGGCTCACCCTGGCCGACGAAGTTGCCGCCGGCGCCGAAGTCGCCATAGCTTAGGTTGTCGACGAAGACCGCGCCGCGCGCGAGGATCACGCTGTCGGGTCCGTTCTGCAAATCGGCTTGTGGATCAATTAGATCCGCGACAGCGAGCAGGGCCGGCTCGGCGTCGGGGTGGGCGATGACCAGCAACCCGTTGGCGGGCATCAGGCCCATCAACTCGATCTCGCCATAGGTCTCCCCGTTGGCGCCATTGATACCGATGATGCGCACGTCGTCGAGAGACAAGCCCGGTGGACCGCTCAGTTCGATGAACACCGTCGCCTGATCGGCCCCCGGCGCGTCGTAATACACCTCGTTGAACAGCGCGTCGTTCACCGGCAAGGCGCGGCAGACGCCATCGGAGCACGCGGCCCCCGGGGCGCACTCAACTGGGGGGGTCCACTCTACGCAGCCATCGCCGTTGCCGTCGGCGCAGGTCGCCAGGCGTGCGCCGTCGCAGCGCTGGGTGCCGGCGTCACAGTCGTCGGCGCAGATCGACGCGCAGGCCGCGCTGACGCAGCCTTCACCCGGTCCACAGGGCACCGGGCTCGACCAGTCCCGACAGTCGTCGGCGTCGAAGTCGCCGCAGCGCCGCTCGCCGTCGGGGGCGCATGCGGTCTGGCCGGCCGCGCAGTCGTTGACGCATTGCAGGGTGCACATGCCGTCGGAGCAAGCCTGGCCGTTGGGGCATATCGAGGGCGCACCGAACTCAAGGCACAGATCAGCGTCGACGTTGTTGCACAGCGCGACGCCACCGTTCACGCAACGACGCTCGCCCATCGCGCACTCGTCAACGCAATCAGCTTCGCAGACGCCGGCGCCGCGGCACACTTCGCCGACCGCGCACGCGACCGGCGTCATCCACTCCAAGCACGGATCGGCGTCTTGGTCGCCGCAGCGCTGTACGCCGGCCGGTACGCACCGAATCGCGCCCACCTCGCAGGCGTCAGCGCAGGGCGCGATGTCTTCGATGCAGCGGCCATCGTCGCAGGACTCGCCGGCCTCGCAAGCATCAGGGCGGCTCCATTCGAGGCAGGGATCGCCGTCGAACTCACCGCAGGTCACGCGCGCGCCCGCTATGCAGCGCACCTCGGCTGGGGCACACGTGTCGTCGCAGCTGGGCGCGCACGCCCCCTCGGCGCAAACCTCAAGCCCGCCGCAGGGCACGGCATCGGACAGCTCGAGGCACGGATCGGCGTCGTACTGACCACAGCGGCGAATCGCATCCTCGCCCGCGCACTCAACGGCGCCATCGGCCGCGCAGCCATCGGTGCAGGCGCTCTGATTAGACACGCAGGCGCCGTCGTCGCAGCGCTCGCCGGGCTCGCAGACGGTCGGGATGTCCCACTCGGTGCAGCCGTCTTCGCCCGCCCCACAGACCGAGGATCCCGCCGCGTCGCAGCGCCGTGCGCCGTCCACGCACGCGTCTTCACAAAGGGCTGGGCACGCGCCGCCCATGCAGATCTGCATCGCCGGGCAGGCCGTCGCGGGCGACCAATCGGCGCAGCTCTCGGAGTCCTCGCAGACCCGCAGACCACCCTCGACGCACTCGGTCTCGCCCGGCGTGCATTGGTCTTCACAGCCCGACGCGACGCATTGGCCTTCATCGCAGATGCCATCACCGACGCAGGGCATCGGCTCGGTCCAGTCGCGGCAGCCGTCAGCTTCGACATCGCCACAGACCTGCACGCCGCCATTGGCACAAGCGGTCTCGCCGGGGTCGCAGGCGTCGGTGCAGCCAACGCCGCACGTGCCCTCGAGGCAGGCGCTCTGAGGCGGGCAGTCAAACGGCTCGCTCCATTCGGGGCACGCGGCCTCAGCGCCTTCGATGCACACCTGTACCGCAGTGTCGTACCCGCAGCGGCGCTCGCCGAGGGCGCAGGATCGAGGGCAGGGGTTGCTGACCTGCTCGCCGGTGGCGCAGGCCGTCACAAGGAGAAGGAGCCAAGGGAGGGACTTCATAATTCGGATCAAACATATCTGCGGGGGCCGAGTCACGTTGACATGGGCAATCAACCGCTCACCGCGCGTATGTGCTCCATCAACCCACTGATTGATAAAGCAAACCCCGTCGGTCAGAGATTGAGGACCGCTGTGCGCAGGTGGCTCACGATCGCGCCCGCATCTTCGGGGTGCGCGACCGCGCCTTCTTCGAGCAGGTTCACGAAGCGCTCTGCCGGGGTGTCGATCGCGTCGTCTCCCAGGGCGTCGGTCAGCGAGACCCAGCTGTTCGTCTCGAGCAGCTCACGCAGTAACGTGTACGTCAGCGCGTAGTCGGGCATGGCGTGCAGGGCATCGAGGTAATGCATCAACGCCGCCGCCGGCTTCTCCAGCCCGTAGACGTGAATCTCACCCAGGGTCAGCAGATATGTCACCCGCAGCGCCTTGCCCTCGGGCTCGGCTGAGACCTGGTCGATCAGCGCCTGACAGGTGACCACCGCCTCGGACCAATTCGACAGGTCGAGGTCGAGCTTGAGCAGCTTGTCGAGCAGCACCGGATCGTCGCCGCAGCGCAACTGGGCCGCGCGATAGAAGCTCTGTGCCTCGATGGGCTGGCCGAGCTTCTTCCAATGGATGTCGCCCAGCGTCATCAGCGGCAGCGCACCCTTTTCGCCGGGCTCGACCCCCGCGATGCGCTCGAGCCAGGCCACGGCCTCGGCCCAGCGACCAGAGACACTCGCGATCGCCGTCGCCATACGCAGCACCGGCACGTACTCGGGATCCGCCTGCAAAGCCTCATGCAGCTGCAACATCGCCTCGGCCCGCAACCCTGGGCGCAGCGCACCGAGCACCGGGATGGTGACGGCTTCTCCATCCAGTTGACTCACGAGCTGCTCGATGAGGCCGTCGGGTGGGATCTCGGAGAACTGCTCGGAGAGCCCCTCGCGGACCGAGATCAGATCCTCGCGCACACCGCGCACCAACCGCATGATCGCAAGGCGATGGTGCAGCGGTGCGGTGTTGGGCAGGTCTTTGTGGTCTCTGAGGCCACGCAGCAACGTTCGCAGTTCTTGCGCGACGGCCGCCCACGCTTCGAGATCGTCTCCCAGCATCATCCCCTCAGTGTGTAGGGCGACCCCTGTTTCGGCCGCCATTGTGAACCCGCGCTGTGAAACCGCGCTGTAAACCCGCGCTGTGAAACCGCGCTGCTAGTCGAAGGTGATGGCGACGCCGAAGCTCGACGTCGCCGTCAGCGCAGCCGTGCCGCCGCCCACCGCCTGCGACGCGCTCTTCGTGCGCGTGATCGCGACCAGCGCTCCCGAGCCAAACCCGAGATTATTCGACAACTGGGCCAAATCGGCGCCGTCGATGGTGAAGCTGCCTGTGTCGGGCACGCCGCAGAAGATCCAGTTGCCTTCGTCCGGATCGACGCTGAACGGCTCGGTCGGGAACACCGAGATGATCATGATGTCGCCGTCGCCAGCGGTCCAGCGCAGGTCGAGATCGCCGCGGCCATCGACCGCTTCGAGCTGGGACGGCTGGCTGACCCGCACCTCGGCCGGGGCGGCGATGCCGAGCTCGAACGCGGGCAAGGCGCCGGCCGGCGCGCTGAGCGTGAGGGCCGCGCCATCGCGGAAAAGATCGTCAGGCGTGGCTGGATCGCGGTAGCGGTCGCCGGCGAAGTCGAGCGTGTACGGCCCCGCGCTGACCCCACCGACCGTCAGCGGGCCGACGTTGAATTGCGGCGCGATGGGCGGCGCAGGATCACCTGGATCGACCCGAGAGACCGTACACCCCTCGCCTTGCGGCAACTCTTCGGCCAACTGCACCAAGGCGTTGAGCGTCGACTGCGGCACCTGCGGCTGCTCGGTCAGCACGACGCTGATCACGAAGCCATCGGGCGGCGGCTGAGGTTGGGGCTCGGGCTCGGGCTCGGGCTGCGCGTCCGGCTCGGGCTCGGGCTGCGCGTCCGGCTCGGGCTCGGGCTGCGCGTCCGGCTCGGGCGCGGGCTGCGCGTCCGGCTCGGGCTGCGCGTCCGGCTCAGGCAGCATGGCGGCATCACCGATGTCGAACGCGTCGACACCGCCGTCCTGGACGACCGGCACGATCTGCGTGGTCGAGACGGGATCGTCGGAGCAGCCCAAGGCCAGCGTGCTCGCGAGGATCGTGACATGAAGTGAACGATATTTTAATTTTGGCACAGCGACAGTGTACCCGATGGCCGGCGCATTGCGGCGGAGTTTCATCAGTCGATCAGCCACGAAAGGCGTTGAGCAATCCCGTGAGCGTGGTGACCGACTCCAGCGACACCGCGTTGTACAGGCTCGCGCGCAAACCACCGACGCTGCGATGGCCCTTGAGCCCGATGATCCCCGCGTCGCTGGCGATGGACAGCAGCGCCTTCTCCTGCGTCGCGTCTTGCAGCCGGAACGTCACGTTCATCTGCGATCGGCTGTCGGTCGTGGCGTGGCCGCTGGCCAGCGGGTGCGCGTCGATGGCGTCGTAGAGCAAGCCCGCCTTCTGGGCGTTCGTGGCCTGCACCGCGGCGAGTCCACCCTGCGCCTCGACCCAGGCTGCGACCTTGCTGAGCACATAAATCCCGAATGTATTCGGGGTGTTGTACATCGATCCTTTTTCGGCCTGCGTCTGATAGCGCAAGATCAGCGGGGTGGTCGCGTCGCCCTGAAAGGCGCGGCTGATCGTCTTCTTGACGATCACTACGCACACGCCTGACGGCCCGGCGTTCTTCTGCGCGCCCGCGAAGATGATGTCGTAGGCGCCGACGTCGACCGGCCGCGACAGGAAGTCGCTCGACATGTCGCAGACGAGCGGCAAGGCGCGGCCGTCGGCGGTCTTCGCGACCGGCTGATGGTGGTACTGCGTGCCGAAGATCGTGTTGTTGCTGCAGTAGTGCAGGTAGCGCGCGTCGTCGGGCACCACGAGGGTCGTGTCGGGCTGCGGCACCTGGGTGAAGCCGGCGTCCTTGCTGCTCCAGATTTCGTGGGCGGTGCCCATGCGACCGGCTTCGGCGAGCGCGCGGCTGGTCCAAGTGCCGGTGTTGAGGAACGCGCCACCGGTGCCCACGTTCATCGGCACCATGGCGAACTGCAGGCTGGCGCCGCCCTGCAGGAACAGAATCTCATGGGTGTCGGGGATCGCATACAGCCGCGTCAGCGTGGCCCGCGCGTTGTTGATGATGCCGTCGAACGTGGGCGAGCGGTGGCTCATCTCCATCACGCTGAGGCCCTGGCCCTGGTAGTCGACCAGCTCCGATTGCACCGATTGTAGGACGCTCAGCGGCAACGCGGCGGGGCCAGCGTTGAAGTTGTGGACGCGCTTCGACATCATGCCTCCCGAGAATCGTGTGGACTGCACGCCCTTAGAACCACGGAGCCGAGTCGATGGCAACTGATCCGCTCTTCCTGCGCGCCTGCCGAGGCGAGCCCACCGAACGCACCCCCATCTGGTTGATGCGTCAAGCGGGCCGCTATATGGCTGAGTACCGGGCGATCCGCGCCAAGGCCGACTTCTGGACGGTCTGCAAGACGCCCGACCTGGCCTGCGAGGTCACCTTGCAGCCCATCGACGCGTTCGGCTTCGACGCCTCGATCATCTTCAGCGATCTGCTCACCCCGCTGCCGTGCATGGGCGCGCAGGTGGAGTTCGTCAAGAACGTCGGGCCGGTGATCCATGACGGGGTCGCCACGGCCGCCGACGTCGATCGCCTGAGCCGCTTCGACGTCAGCGACGGGCTGGGCTATGTGGGCGCCGCGGCCAAGGTCATCGTCGCGGCGCTGCCCGACGACGTGCCGCTCATCGGCTTCGCCGGGGCACCGTTTACGCTCGCCAGCTACCTGATCGAAGGCGGCAGCTCGAAGCACTTCATGAAGACCAAGGCGTTCTTGCATCAGGAGCCCGCCGCGGCCCATCGCCTGTTCTCCAAGCTGGTCGACGTCGTCATCGATCTGCTCTGCCTGCAAGCCGAGAACGGCTGCCGGGCGCTGCAAATCTTCGACTCCTGGGCGGGCTGCCTCGACCCGGTCGACTATGCGCTCTGGGGCCTCGAGTACACCCAGCGGATCGTCGAGGGCGTGCGCGCCAAGCACCCCAACGTGCCGATCATCGTCTTCGCCAAGGGCACCGGCACTCATCTTGAGCAGGTCGCCGCCTGCGGTGCCGACGTCATCGGCGTCGACTGGACGCTGCCGCTCGATCAGGCCCGCGCCAAGGTCGGCCCCAACGTCACGCTGCAGGGCAACCTCGATCCGGGCCGCCTGCTCGCGCCCTGGGAAAGCCTCAAGCCGGCGATCGATCGCGTGCTCGCCGCCGCAGGCGACGGCACGGGCCACATCTTCAACCTGGGCCACGGCATCTATCAGCACACCGATCCCGCCCAGGTGAAGCGCCTCGTCGACTACGTGCAGACCGCCTCGGTGCGCGGGTAGGCCGGCATGGAGGCATCGTGAAGATCGCCGTCGTCGGAGCCGGGATCAGCGGCCTCACCGCCGCCTTTCGCCTGACCCAAGCCTCCAAGAACGCGGGGGCGGGTCATGACGTCACTGTCTACGAAGCGGCCGATCGCCCCGGCGGCAAGCTGCGCAGCGCGCGGGTCGATGGTTTTCTGGTCGAGTGGGCCGCTAACGGCGTGCTCAGCGGCCGCACCCACGTCTTCGATCTGGCCCGCGACGTCGGCTTGACGCCCATCGACGCCAGCCCCCTCGCCCATCATCGCTACCTCTTCGACGGCGAGACGCTGCGGGCGCTGCCCACGTCGCCGCCGGGCTTCCTGTCGAGCAACCTGCTGAGCGTGGTTGGGCGCATGCGCGCCATGGGTGAGCCGCTGGTGGCCCGGGGCGACGGCGCCGAAGAGACGGTCTACGACTTCCTCAAGCGGCGCTTCGGCAAGGCCCTGGCCGAGACCTTCGCCGATCTGGCGGTGCTGGGCATCTACGCGGGCGATCCACACCAGCTCAGCGTCGACGCGGCCTTCCCGTTGCTGCGCGAGATCGAGCGCGAATACGGCAGCGTCATCAAGGGCATGATCGCGCGTAAGAAGGCAGGCAAGAGCCTGGGCCGATTGGCCTGCTTCAAAGAGGGCATGGGCGCGCTGGTCGAGGCCCTCGCCGCGCGGGTCGACGTGCGGTTGAACACCCGCATCGACGATCTCAACGACCTCGACGCCGACCACGTGATCATCGCGACCCCGCCTCCCCAGGCGGCCACGCTGCTCGCCCGCACGGCGCCTGTCGCGGCCGAGGCGTTGCGCCAGATCCCCGTCGTGCCCATCGCCGCGGTGATGTATGGCGCCCCCGTCGATGCCCTGCCGCGGGCGCTCGACGGCTTCGGCTGCCTCATCCCGCCCAGCGCGGGGCGCAAGATCATCGGCGTCGTGTGGACCTCGGCGGTGTTCCCCACCCACGTGCCCGAGGGCCAGGCCGCGTTGCGGGTGCTGGTGGGCGGCGCGCGGCAGGGCGACCTGGTCGATCTGCCCGATGATGAGATGATCGCGCTCGTGCGCGCCGAGTTGAGCGTCGTCATGGGCGGCCCGATGCCCGCGCCCACGGTCGCCCGCGTCGTTCGATGGCCCGCCGGGATTCCCCAGTACACGCTCGGCCACGGCGATCGCGTGCAGCGCATCGAAGGCGCCCTGCCCCCGCATATCTCGTTGGCCAGCAACGGACTCTACGGCGCGAGCGTCTCGGATTGCGTCGCCCGCGGCGAGGCGTTGGCCGCCTCGATTTCGTCGCCCGCCTGACCCACCGGCCGACGGTCATGCGGCCCTACGTGACCGAGTCGCTCACCGTGTCGACCATGACAGTCACAGCAATGCGATAGCCGCTCGGATCCGATTCGATGACATCGGACAATCCCATGCGACGCAGCGCATAGATCGAAGAGTGCACACGCTGCCGGCGCGCCTGACGCACCGCGTGGTCGCCCTGCCAGACCGTCGCGAAGACCGCATCCAGCGGCGCGAACTGCCCGGGCTGGTGCCGGCGCTCTTGAATGAGGAAGGTCAGCAGGCGCGCCAGGAGCGGTCGGCGCTTTAGATCACCACTGACCGCGCCATAGGTGAACTCGCGGCCGTCTGCGGCAGCCCGCAAAGTGATGGGGGCGGTCGGCTCTTGGTCGGCCGACGCGTCTGACGGGCGTTCATCGACCCACTGCACAACCGCACGCAGCAGAACATGGCCCCGTCGGGCGTCAGCGACGCCCGACGGGCCCTGACTGAGCAAGACACCCGCCCGGTGTCGAATCTCGTGGCGATCGGCCTGCGCAAGAGACAGAGCGGTATCGAGCAGGAGCGCAGCGTCGGTGGGCTGCTCGCCAAGCGGGGGCGCAGATATAGATTTAGCGCTCGGATCCAAGGCCGCTGCCAGCGCCGCCAACTGCGCGCAGTTGGCGCTCTCCGCGGTGGCATCCTTGTCTCGAAACCCGTGCAAAGCTCGATGCAAAGGCGCATGCGCCTCATGCGGCCGACGCTCGAGTAACGCAGTGACGCCGAGCAATCGCGCGATTTGATGGGACTGACCAGGACCGCCGGTGCTCGCGGTGCAACGCAGGGCGTCGCGCAAGTAGTCGTCAGCCTCGCCGAATCTGCCCTGCTGCAGGCGCAAAGTTGTGAGCACGCACAAGGTGATGATTCGGTAGTAGACCAGCCCCAGTCGCGCCTGCAACGCCACGGCCTCAGTCAACAACGTGTCTGCGCGGTCATACTTGCCCAGAACAAGACAGGCTTCGCCCGCAGCCCTCAACGCGCTTGCGATGTTGATCGGCGTCGCCAGCGCGCGCGCCAGGTCGAGCGCGGCCTCGTGATGCTCCGCTGCCGTCTCAAACGCGGTCAACCACGTGTGGGTCCGCCCAAGATGATATTCGGCCATGAACTGCAAGCCAGTGCTGTTCAGCCGCTCCGCGTTCTTCTTTAGGGCGTGTAGACCCCGCAGAGCGACCCGTGACGCCCGTCGAGCGACCTGCAAATAGGTTCGATGGTGATCACGTTCGGCAGCCATGACCGGCGGGCATGCGCAGGCATCAGCGAGCGATAAAAACTGGCCTGCAGTGTCCATGTCGTTGGAGGCAATTGCGCAGGGCATTCGCCATAGCCAGACTGACACAAGGACCTGTGGCGCGTCCGATCCCAAGTCGACCGCCAGCGCCTCCAGGCGCTCGACTGCGTCCGTGATCGATCCCCAGAAAAAGCACGCCTGGGCAGCGGCCAAGCGCAGCAGCCAGCGCATGCGGCGCGAGGTCGCGGGGTGTTGAATCAACGCGTCGAGGCGGCCGACGTTCGTGGGCTCCGGCCCCCAATCCAGGCGCCCCTTATGCAGTGTCAGATGCACGGGTCCGCAAAGCGGATCGTCGAGGGGCAGTGCCCGCGCCGCGGCCTCCAAATCAGGCATGTGTGCCTGAGGCACCGCTGCGATGTGGAAGTTGCAGGCCAAGGTGAGCTGCTCGACATCGGCTATGGGCCCCACCAGCCAAGCCGCATGCCGGCGATGCGCGGCGGTCAGAGCCTGGGGTGGCCAATGACTCAGGCAGAACGCGCGAATCAAAGGCAAGACCCTGAACCGGCGCTTGGCTTGAGGTGCAGCGCGCGGCGCCTCCACGACCAGTTGAGCCTCACGCAGACCACGCAATCGAAACGGGACCTCCGTGATCTGGGAGACCGCAGACAGAGCAGTCATGGTGAAGGGCCCGCGCATCAGGGCGGCGTGCAGCAGAACCTGCTGTGTTGCCAGGTCGAGTCGGCGCCAAGCAGATTCGATGATCGCTTCGACGGGGTTTGCGTCGGCATGCCCACCCAGCACCTCAATGGGCGCATCGGCCAGCGCAGCCGCCAACTCGGGCAATGCGTACACTTGCACCCAGGGCGCGGCCAACTCGATGGCGAGCGGCAACCCACCCAACGGGCCGATGACCGTCGAGACCAGGGCAGCCTCGTCTGCGTGGGTGGCGAAGTCGGGCACCAGTCGGCGTGCGCGGTCGACAAACAGCTGAACCGCATCTGCCTCGGGCAAGCCGCCGAGGGTTTGGATGCGCACCCCGTCGATCGCGACTCGGCTGGTCAGCAAGAACCGAAGGTCAGGCGCAGCCTTCGACCAGTCGGCCAAGGCGGCGCTCACGAAGGGCGCGATCTGCTCGACGTTGTCCAAGAGCACGACCGCAGCACCCAACGTGGCCAACGCCTCACCCAATTGAACCTGCGGCGGGCGCCGAGTCGGGCGCAACGTGAGCCCCAACGATCGAGCGAGGTCCGCGTGCAGGGCCGAAGTGTCTCGACAATCAGCCAGGGGGCAGACCACCGCGGGCCAATCCATGCGCGCGATCAGTTCGTAGGCCGTGCGGGTCTTGCCCAGCCCACCCGGACCCACCAAAGCGATGCATTGCGGGGTGTGACGCAAAGTCCCAGCGAGCCCATTGAGCAGATCGTCTCGCCCAAAGAAGGGCAATCGCGCGGGCCGGTAGGCCTGATGCGCGGGGGTGGATGGGAAGACGGCGGTCGACGAACGCATGCCGCGAGCATACAGTCTGGACGGCTTGAGACGAGCCCTCTGACGAACTCGCGCGCAGATATCAGCGGTAGATCAGCAAGATCAGCCAGATCGGTCTGCCACCCTTCGACCAATCGCGTCGGGGGGAATCCGTGAAGACATTCCAATGGGCCACAGTGCTGGCATTTTGGGCATTTGCATGTTCCCCACCAGATCAGGGCACTGCTGATGTTGGCGTCCGAGTCGACTAGGGCGATGAGCCAGACGTCGGGCGTACCGATCTAGGCGGCGATGCCGCGATCGACGCTGCGCCAATGCCCGATGCGGCCGTGGACGCCGAGTTGGCGGCCGACGGGGCGATGGATGCCGAGCCCGCAGCAGACGCGGCCCTCGACGCTGCGCCTCAGCCTGACGCGGCTGTCGTCGATGCTGCTGTGCCCGATTGCGAACCTGAGCAACTCGAGGATCGAGCCTGTGGGCTCAACGACAGAGGCGTGCAGAGCCGGGGCTGCCTCGACGGCGCTTGGGCAAACTGGGACGCTTG
>JBNMOZ010000007.1:0-28923 GCA_051276005.1 Bradymonadia bacterium
CAGCGCGCGCGCACGAGGCACGCTGAGCGCCTCGGACAGCGTGCCCAAGACATCCACGGCGCCCAGCAGGGTGCGGGTGTCGGTGTCGCGGGCCAGCAGCGCGTCCAGGCCGGCAGCGACCGCGGTCGGATCGGATTGCGAGAGCAGCCGCGCGAAGGCCTCGCCGTGGGGATGCGCGTCGGCGCGCTGGTACAGCTCGAACGGATCGAAGGTGCCGCGGGGATCGAGGATCCGCGACAGCTCGCGCATACGATCGGCCTTGAAGCGTTCGATGCGCTTGAGGGCCTCGCGGCGGGTCTGAATATCGGCGGGCAGGGGGGCGCCCGGCGGTCGGCCGCTCAACGCCTGATCGATGCGCGCGATGAAGAGCGCGACGCACAGCCCATGCACCCCGTCCATCGGCGTGATGCATTGCAGCGCTTGGGCCCGCTCGGCTTGGGCGCGCTCGGGCTGACCCAGGCGGGCGTGGCCCCAGGCGACGCACAGGCGCACATAGCCTTCGGTCTGCTGCGGGTTGCCCTCGATCGGGCTGCGCTCGCGCGGGGTGCCTCGGTAGCGATCGACGACGCCGGTCAGGGTGTTCGCGAGGGCATCGCTGCCTTGGGCGTCGCCCACCTGATGCAGCCGGATGAAGGTGGGCACGTTGGCCGCGAGAGGCAAGCCGCCGCGCAGCCGCTCGAAGACCGTGTCACGGGCGCGCATCAGGGCCAGTCGATCGTCGGCGCGGGTCGCGAGGGCGTGCGACGCCAGCCAGAACGCCCGCAGATCGAGGGCATCGCCATATTGGGCCAGCTGCTGTTGCGCCTCGCCTGCGGCCGCCTTGCTGAGGCCATCGGCTGCCAAGGCGCGCGCCACCAAGCCCCGCAGTTGCTCCGAGCTCGGCGTGTCGGCGCGCTTCGCGGGGGTGGTCTGGACCCATTGACTGGCGATGCCGGCCCGCGCCTCGGGCGGCGCCATCCAGATCGCGTTCGCCCAGCACAACCCCGCCTCGCGCGGTCGGCCGGCGGCATGCTCCAACACGGCCAAGCGGGCCCAGAGTGGACCGCGGGCTGGATCGTCATGGGGCACGTCGACGGCGCAGAACTCTGCCTCCGCCTTGGCCGCCGCCACCTGCGCCTCAGATACGCTCAACGTCGCGACCGGCAGGGGCGGCGGGGTGCTGCGCGTCTCGGGCTGCGCGACGATCTGGCGGGGCCCGCGGCGGGTGCGTCGGCCGGGCTTGGGCGCCTCGACCGGTGCGGGCACCGGCGGTGGCTTGAGCGCGGTGCTCGTGCGCGGGCCGTCTTGCCACTCCACGTCCATGGCCATGAAGGCCTCGAAGTCGAAGCGGGCGTCGCTGATCCACGGCACCAGAACGTCTTGCGCCGCGCCGATCACGTAGTCGACCCAGTCGGCGAGGGGCGTGAATGCGTCTTCGGCGAGATGGATGGGCTGGAAGCCGCCCGCGTCATCCGTCGGTTCGAGCATCACGAGAACATCGGGATTCGGCGCGAGCAGCGCGCGCACTCGCACAAGGCGCAGCGGCGGATCGAGGGTGCGGCCCTCGGGCACCAGCAGGTTGGGCACGCGCAGCCAGGATCCGTACGCGCGGCCCTCGATCTCGATGACCGGAGGGCCGGCCCGCCCGCGCCGAGCGCGCAAGATGACCCGCGGGGCGCTCGGGGGGCCCGCGACGGCGAAGAGCAATCGTTGAACGATAGCCTGTGGCAGGCGGGTGACCAGCGCGTCGAGTTGGGCGTGCGCGTTGTCGGTGATCATCCACAGCGTCGGCGGATCGCCGGCGGGGGCGCGCACCAGACGCAGCTCGACCGACAGCTTCGCGTCGAGTGATCGGGCCTGGGGCAGGCTGGGCGGTTGCACGCGAACGACGAGGTGCTGGTGCACGTCGGTCCACGGTCCATCGGGCACGGTGATCCACGCGACGGGATCGAGCAGCAAGTGCGCCTTGGGCGGCGGATCGATCAAATCGACCCGGGCATGCGCGAACCCGAGCCGCGTCCAGATGCGCCGGCCGGAGCGGCCGTACGCGCGCACCGATGTCGCCGGATCGAGCGCGCGCAGCACGGCGAAGTACGGCGGCTCGGGCACCCGACAGGCGACGTGCGCACCAAACGCGCAGACGGTGACCTCATCGCAGCCGAGGCGCACCAGCTCCGCGGCGAGCGTCAAGAAGCCGTCGTCGGTCGCGCTGATGAAGATCACTTCGCCCAGGGGAGGGCTCGGTTCGCCCACGGCATCGAGCGGCGTGATGGCGGGCCAGCAGGGGGCCGTGTGCCATTGATCGGGTGCGGTCGCGGCCTGCCAGCCGGCGGCCAGCATGGCCTTGAACGCCGCGCGCGGCACGTCGACCACCCAGTCGTCGCCCAGTCGACCAAAACGGACCGGGGCGGCGGGGTTGGCGACGAGCCCCGCGTCGAGGGCCGCCATGACGCTGGCGAGATGTGGCGCGCGGATGGCGGGCAATTCAACCTCGGTATCGGGCGGCGCAGGATCCCAGGCTCGTGCGGGTTGAGCAAGGTCTGATCGCGACGATGCCCAAGCCGGTTGCTTACGCCGCGGTCGATCGCCAACAATCGCCGCGACCGACTCGGAGATCGACATGGCGAAGCGACCGCTCACTCCCCCACCGAAGGTGCCGGCTTTGCTGCGCATGGCGGTCGCCGCCTCGGCGCTCGCGCTGGCGGGTTGCCCCGAAGATCCCGACGCGAAGGACATGGCCATCTCGCCCATGCCGCCGCCCGGTGACATGGCGGTCGATGAGGGCATCGCGCCGATGCCGCCGCCGATGCCACCGATGCCGGAGCCTGAACCCGTGCCGCCCATGCCGGGACCCGAGCCCGTGCCGCCGATGCCCGACCCGACGGACATGTTCGTCGATGAGGACGCGCAGGTCGCGCCGATGCCGCCGCCGATGCCGCCGCCCGAGCCAGAGCCCGTGCCGCCTGAGCCTGAGCCTGAGCCGGAGCCTGAGCCCGTGCCGCCGATGCCGCCGCCGCCCGAAGACATGGGGTTGCCGCTCGACATGCAGGTGCCGCCCGACATGGCGCCCGAGCCCGAGCCGGAGCCGGTCCCGCCCATGCCGCCGCCTCCCATGCCGCCGCCCCCGCCCGAGCAGTAGCGCGTGCCCGGTCAAGGCGTGATCGCGCCGGCCTGGATCGCGTGGATTACCGAGAACCTGCTCACTCAGGCCGTTCCCGCTGATATTCTGAAGACGCTGATCGCGCAGGACGTGCCCGAGCAGATGGCGCGCGACGCGATCACCCGCGTTCAGCAGAGCCCGATCTTCGCGGGCGCTCGCGGGGTCGCGCGTCGGTCGCGTCAGCTCGAGATGCTGCCGCGCTTGCGTCGGGCGTTGGATGCAGCAGGGCAGGGCGGCATCGAGCGCCGACCGACGCCCACCGCTGAGGAATTCCTCAGCCGGTACTTCGCCACCAACACGCCCGTCATCCTCACCGACTTCACGGCAGACTGGCCGGCCCGAGGCTGGACCCCCGAGGGCCTGGTGCAGCGGCTGGGTGCGGTCTCGATCGTGGCGGCGTTCGATCGGGAGTCCGACCCCGACTACGACATGCACACGGCCGATCGCAGCCGCCCGATTGCGTTGCAAGAGTACGTCCAGCGCGTGCGCGCCATCGGGCACAGCAACGACCTGTACATGGTCGCCAACAACCGAAACATGGACCGGCCCGATTTTCAGGTGCTGTTCGAGGACGTGCGGTTCGAACGCGGCATCCTCAATCCGGCGCGGACGCGGGGTGGGGTGGCGCTCTGGCTTGGGCCCGCGGGCACCATCACGCCCATGCATCACGACACCTGCAACATCATGTTCTGCCAGCTCTACGGTCGGAAGCGGTACCGGCTGTATCCGCCGCATACGCTGGAGCTGCTCGATGGCGCGCGCAGCATGTATGCCGGCGACGCGAACGCTGAGCCGCCCACGGCGCGCCCGCGAGACTTCGAGCTCGGACCGGGCGAGACGCTCTTCATCCCCATCGGGTGGTGGCATCGCGTCGAGGCGCTGGACGTGTCGGTGAGCATCGCCTTCAGCAACTTCGCGCGGCCCAACCTCTACGACTGGTACCGCCCCGGTGGGGTGCGCTGACTGCCGATGGGCTGGGGGACTGCCGCCAGACCCGAGACGGGTGCGGCGCTTGAGATGGGTGCGGCGCTTTAGATGGGTGCGGCGCTTTGGGCAGGCGCCAGGCGCGGCGCTATTGCACGATCTGAAGCTGGTTGGTCTGCAGGAACACGCGCACGGCGTTGCGGAAGATGCGGGTCAACTCGGTCGCGTCGGGCTGGCGCAGCGCGTTGTAATACTCTTGCCGCGCATGCGCCGGGATGATCGCCGGCGGGTAGCCTCGCGAGAGCAGCAGCAGGTTCGTGAATAGACGCACGGTCGTGCCCGGGTTACGGCGGAACGGATAGATGTGCATCAGCCGGTGGTGCACCTCGGCCGCGAAGGAGACCGGATCGCAGGCCTCGTCGCATTCGGTGCGGATGAAGTCGAACAGCTTGCGCAGGTGGTACGGGACCTTATCGGCCGAGCAGATCTTCTGGTAGTAGTCGCGATGCACCGGCGAGGTCTGCCGATACAGCCCGCCGCGATCTCGCGACTTGACCGTGAGGATGCGGTGGATCGCCTTCATATTATCGAGGCTGACGGCCCCACTGCCGTGCTGCGCGCGCGACCAGATAAAGCGCAGCGCGTCCGCATATCGGCGAATCTCGCGCATGAGCGGGTGCAGGTACTTATCGAGCCCGTCGTCCTCTTCGCCCAAGGCGTCGGCGATCTCGGCCGGACTGAAGAGGCGGCCTTCGAGCATGTTGTCGTGGTGGATCCACGAGGCGATGACGTGCCTGGAGAGCGTGGTGGGTTCGGGGCTGCGTGAGGCGAGCGTGCGAGCGCGATGATGTTCCAACGCGCGAATGAACTCGGTTCCTGTTTGCATGGCTCGTCCTCCGATTAGTTTCGCGTCCCCGACTAAAATATAGAGGCAATAAACATGCCTCCAAGAGCCTTGCGGCGACCTTAGTCGATGCTGTAACCGTGGCGCCATTCGGGATGGGTCGCGATGCTGCCCGTGACCGTCCCGAAGAAAAGCTTTGAAATCTCGGTGGTTAGCTCGCCTGGGCGCCCCGCGCCGATCTGGCGGTCGTCGACCTCACGGACCGGCGTGACCTCGGCTGCCGTGCCGCACAAGAATATCTCATCCGCCACGTACAGCTCGTCGCGGGTGAATCTGCGCTCTTCAACCACGACATTGAGGTCATGGGCAAGCCGCAGGACCGTGTCGCGGGTGATGCCGCCGAGGATGCTGGATCCGTAGGGCGCGGTGATCAGGTGACCGTTCTTGACCATGAACAGGTTCTCGCCCGTGCACTCCGAGACGTAGCCGTCGACGTCGAGCATGATGGCCTCGTCGTAGCCCGCCTTGAGCACCTCACGCTTTGCTATGACAGAGTTGACATACTGGCCGCAAATCTTGCCCTTGACCATGTTGACGTTGGGGTGAAGCCGGTTGAAGCTGCTGATTTTACAGCGGATTCCGTTCTTCATGCCCTCTTCGCCCAGATACTTGCCCCACTGCCACGCCGCGATCGCGACATGCGTGGTGTTCGCGGTTGCGCCCAACCCCAGCGTCTCACCGCCCAAGAACGCGATGGGCCGCAGGTAGCCGCTCTTGAAGCGGTTGGCCTTTAAGGTCTCCAAGCAGGCCTCAAGGATCTCTCCGCGGCTGTACGGCATGTCGAGGCCGATGATGTGGGCGCTCTCGTGGAGCCGCTTGATGTGCTCGCCGAGTCGGAAGACGTGGCTCTCGCCGTTGGTACGCTGGTAGGCGCGGATGCCTTCGAAGACGCCGAAACCGTAATGCAGGGTATGGGTCATGACGTGCACGTTGGCGTCGTCCCAGGCGACCATCTCCCCGTCCATCCAGACGTAATCGGCTTTCATCGACACAGCGTACTCCTCGTTCTTCGGCGACCTTCGCGTGCGTGCGGCGCCCGAACCGGGCACCGTACTGCATGTTTGCGTAACTCGCGCGCGCGTTCTTTAACATAGCCGCAATGAGACTTGTCTACTGCGCTCGGACTCTTTTCGGGGGCCGCGCGCATGGTCGCCTGCGACGTGGTCGTTGACGACGCCGGCTGACTCTGCTGCAAAGACTGTGATTTGCCGTCGAGGTCGACGAAAGGAGAGCCGATGACCCGCAAAGCTGCGGTGGTGATGGCCGCTGGACTGGGCACGCGTATGCGCTCGGCGACCGTCAAGGTGCTGCACCCCGTCGCGGGTCGGCCCATGGTGCACTATCCGGTGCGCATGGCCCTCGAGTTGGGCTGCGATCCGGTCATTGTCATCGTCGGACATCAGCGCGAGGCCGTGGCGGCGTACTTGGCTGGGGCCTTCCCCGGCCGGCCCGTGAGCACTGCGATTCAGGCCGAGCAGAAGGGCACCGCGCACGCGGTCGGCTGCGCGGAGTCGGCGCTGGAAGGCTTTGAGGGCGACGTGTTCATCCTGTCCGGCGACGTGCCGACGCTGCCGCTGGAGACGATCAAGGCGCTCGACGCCACGACCGGCGACGCCGCCGTCGGCGTCATCGGCATGCGCCTCGACGACCCGCGCGCATACGGTCGCTTGGTCCGCGGTGACGACGGCGCCCTCGCCCGCATCGTGGAGTTTCGCGACTGCGCGCCCGAGCAGCGCACCATCAACGAGGTCAACGCGGGCATCTATCGGGTCGACGCGGGGTTCTTGTTCAACACGTTGGGCAACATCGACAGCGACAACGCCCAGGGCGAGTTCTATCTGACCGACATCGTGCAGGCGGCCAGCGCTGGCGGCCTGGGCGTCGCGACGCTCGTGCTCACCGGCGACACCGCTGAAGACGCAAACGGGGTCAACGACCGGGTCGATCTGGCCGAGGCGGAGGCGCGCATGCAGGCCCGAATGCGCACCCATTGGATGCGCGCGGGCGTCACGCTGCGCGACCCGTCGTCGACGTACTTTGCCGACGACGTGCAGATCGGCTCTGACACCGTGATCGAGCCGGGCGCGACGATCGGCGCCGGCACCCGCATTGGCTCGGGGTGTGTGATTGGCAATGGCTGCTGGCTGAGCGGCGCCCAAATCGACGACGGTGCCCATCTGAAGGCCTACTCGCATGTCGAGGACGCCCAGATCGGGCCGCGGTGCGTCATCGGGCCCTTCGCCCGCTTGCGTCTGGGCACGGTGCTGCACGCGGGCGTCAAGATCGGCAACTTCGTCGAGACCAAGAAGACCGTCATGCAGGCCGGCGCCAAGGCGAGCCACTTGAGCTACCTGGGCGACGCGACGATCGGCGCGAAGGCCAACATTGGCGCGGGCACGATCACCTGTAATTACGACGGTGAGAACAAGCACGCCACGGTTGTGGGTGCGGGCGCATTCATCGGGTCGAACACCGCGCTCATCGCGCCGGTGGCGATCGGCGATGGCGCGTTCGTCGGCGGCGGATCGACGATCACCGACGACGTGCCCGCGGGCGCGTTGGCGATCGCGCGCGGGCGGCAGAAGAATATTGAAGGCTGGGTTGAGCGGCGCGACCGCGCCAAGGAGCAATAATATGTGTGGCATCGTCGGCTATCTGGGACCGCAAGACGCGGCCCCCATCCTCCTCGGCGGCCTCGAGCGCCTTGAGTACCGCGGGTATGACTCGGCCGGCTTGGCGATCTTCGACGGCAATGCGACCCACGTTCTGCGCTCCGTGGGCAAGCTACACAACCTGGCGACCGCGTTGCGGGCAGCGCCTTTGGCGGGCGGGTTGGGCATCGGACACACCCGCTGGGCGACCCACGGGCGGCCGTCCGAAGAGAACGCGCATCCGCACACCGCCGGCGTGATCACGGTGGTCCATAACGGGATCATCGAGAACCACGTCGCCCTGCGCTCGGCCCTGGAGTCGCGCGGGCACACGTTCACCAGCGAGACCGACACCGAGATCTTCAGCCACTTGATCCGCGAGACGGTCGACGCCGGCTTAGGGCTTGAAGCCGCGATCCGGACGGTGCTCTCCGACGTCAAAGGGGCCTACGCCATCGCGGTGATCTCGGCCAACGAGCCCGACAAGATCGTCGTCGCCAAGAACGCCAGCCCCCTGGTCATCGGCTTGGGCGAGGACGAGATTTTCTTGGCCAGCGACGTGCCCGCGCTGCTCAGCCACACCCGCGACGTGATCTTCATGCACGAGGGCGAGTTGGCCGTGCTGACGCGCGCCGGCGCCACGTTGACCACCATCGAGGGCGCGCCGGTTGAGCGGGCCGCGACGCGCATCACCTGGACGCCGTCGCAGGCCGAAAAGGGCGGCTTCAAGCACTTCATGCTCAAGGAGATCTACGAGCAGCCGCGCGCGATGACCGACACCCTGCGCGGGCGCTTGTCGTTGGAGACCGGCGAGGTGCACCTCGAGGACGTCGACTTGTCGCCCGAGTGGATCAAGAACATCGATCGCATCATCGTCTCGGCCTGCGGCACCGCGTGGCACGCGGGCATGATCGGGCGGCGCTTCATCGAAGAGGCCACCCGCATCCCGGTCGACGTCGAGTTGGCGAGCGAGTTTCGCTACCGCGATCCCATCGTCAGCGATCGCACCCTCTTTGTCGCCGTCAGCCAATCAGGCGAGACGGCCGACACCCTCGCGGCGCTGCGCGAGGCCAAGCGGCGCGGGGCGACGACGCTCTGCGTATGCAACGTCATGGGCAGCAGCATCGCCCGCGAAGCCGACCACGTGATCTACACGCACGCGGGGCCCGAGATCGGGGTGGCGAGCACCAAGGCATTCATGACCCAGATGATTGGGCTGATGCTGCTTGCGGTGTACTTGGGACGCCGCGCTGGCACCCTCGACGCGACGGTCGTGCGCCGCCGCCTCGATGCGCTTCGGCAGCTGCCAGGCATGGTCGAACAGGCCCTCGCCGAGGATGACGCGGTGCTCAAGGTGGCACGTAAGTACATGCACGCCCGAGACTTTCTGTACCTCGGTCGCGGCATGAACCACGCCATCGCCCTCGAAGGTGCGCTCAAGCTCAAAGAGATCAGCTACATCCACGCCGAGGGCTATGCAGCCGGCGAGATGAAGCACGGGCCGATCGCGCTGATCGATGAAGACATGCCCGTCGTGGTCATCACGCCCAAGGGCGCGCATTACGACAAGACGGTGTCAAACCTGCTGCAATCGCGGGCCCGCCAGGGGCGCGTCATCGCGGTGGCCACGCGCGGTGACACGACGGTGGTCGATCAGGCCGACGACGTGCTCTGGGTGCCCGATCTGCCTGACCTTTTGCAGCCGTTCGTCACCACGGTGCCCTTGCAGCTGCTCGCCTACCATATCGCCGAGCTCAAGGGGACCGACGTGGACCAGCCGCGCAACCTCGCCAAGAGCGTCACGGTCGAGTAGCTTCAATTTTAAAGTCGCAGTGCTCGTCGCCCGACCCTTTGGGCGCCCTACACTCCTCACTGCGTTCGTCGTCGCGGACGGTCATGCGCCGGCATGACCTCGGACGCCTCCGCGCTGGGACTCTCCCGCTGGGCAGATCTTGATCGAACTCGACCACCTCAACGCCGTCCAGCGCGACGCCGCCTTGCATCAACACGGCCCGATGCTGCTCCTCGCGGGCGCCGGCAGCGGCAAGACCCGCGTCGTCACCCATCGCATCGCGCGGCTGCTCGACGAGGGCGAGACGCCCAGCAGCATCCTGGCCGTGACCTTCACCAACAAGGCCGCCAAGGAGATGAAGGATCGCGTACTCGAGCTGCTCGAGGTCGACAGCGTGCCCGGCATGACGGTCTGCACGTTCCACTCCTTGGGCGCGCGACTCTTGCGCTGGCATGCCGCCGTGCTCGGGCGCACCCGCGACTTCGTGATCTACGACGACAAGGACTCGATCTCGGCGCTCAAGGCGGTGGTCGAGCAGCTCGGCGTCGAGAAGGGCGCCGCGCCGCTGGTCAAGGCCGCGCGTAAGGCGATCGATCAGGCCAAGAATGAGGGCTTGCCGGCGTCTGCGATGGAGCTGCCGGTCGAGTTCACCTTCTTTGAGGGCGTGCAGATCGACCCGGCCGAGCTGGGCGCGAAGTACGACGCGTCGTTGGCGCAATCCAACGCCTTCGACTTCGGTGACCTGGTGCGCTGCGCGGCGGATCTGCTGGTCAATGAGGCCGCGATTGGCGCGCATTACCGATCGCGTTGGAATTGGGTGCTGGTCGACGAGTTTCAAGACACCAACGCGGCACAGTATCGCTTGCTGCAGGCCTTGGCGCCGCCGCCGTCCAACCTGTTCGTGGTGGGCGATGACGACCAGTCGATCTATGGCTGGCGGGGCGCCGAGGTGGAGAACATCCTCGGCTTCGACAAGGTCTATCCAACCGCGCAAGTCCTCCGGCTGGAACAGAACTACCGCAGCGAGGGCAACATCCTCGACGCCGCCAACGCGGTCATCGGCCATAACACTCGGCGGCTGGGCAAGTCGCTGTGGACCGATCGACCCGCCGGCGCGGGCATCGAAATTTTGACCGCAACCGACGGGCGCACCGAGGCCCGTATGGTGGCCAACCGCATCATGGCGTTGCGCGCCGAAGGCATCCGCCCGGGCGAGATCGCGGTGCTGTATCGGGCCAACCA
This sequence comes from Bradymonadia bacterium, assembly GCA_051276005.1. GTDB lineage: Bacteria > Myxococcota_A > Bradymonadia > UBA7976 > UBA1532 > JBNMOZ01. The sequence continues at coordinate 10,653 of JBNMOZ010000007.1, forward strand.
CCTGTCGCTCGATCTGGAGCAAGCCCTGCAACTGCGCGGCGTGCCGCATGTCATCGTGCGGGGCCGCTCGTTTTATGAACGCGCCGAGGTGCGCGACGCGATGGCCTACCTGCGACTGCTCGTCAACCCGCAGGACGACGTGGCCTTCCGACGGGCCGTCAACACGCCCAGCCGTGGGGTCGGCGACGTGTCGGTCCGGCGGGTCTCTGAAGAGGCCGATCGGACCGGGCGCTCGCTCTTGGAGGCCGTGCCCGATGCCCTGCCGAATATCCGCGGCAAGGCCAAAGCCGGGTTGACCGACTTCTGCGCCCTGATCGGCGCGGTCCGCCAGATTGAGAACCCCCTCACCGCGGCCCGCACTGTGCTGACCGACGCGGGCGTCGTCATGGGGCTCGTCGGCCTGAGCGAAGACGATCGTGACCGCCAGGAGAACATCCTGCGCCTGCTCGATGCGCTCGGCGACCACCTCGACGGGGTCGATCCTGAGGCGTCCCTGTCCAGCTTCGTCGAGCAGGTCAAGCTCATCAGCGCGCTCGACGTGGCCGAGCTCGAGGGTGGGGCGGTCTCGCTGCTGACCACCCACGCATCGAAGGGCCTGGAGTGGCGCGCGGTCTTCGTTGTGGGCCTCGAAGAAGAAGGGTTCCCCTCGCAGCGCGCGGTCGACGAGGGCCGAGTCGAAGAGGAGCGACGCCTGTTCTACGTCGCCGTCACCCGTGCGCGTGAGCGGCTGGTGCTCAGTCACGCAGAGCGGCGCCGATTGTTTGGCGGACAGGCGACCTGGCGACGTCCCAGTCGATTCTTGGGCGAGTTGCCCGTCGGGGCGCTCGATCGGCCGGCGCCCCGGCAGCGACCCGCTGCGCCCAAGCAGTTCAGTCGACGCCCAGCCCAACCGCGTGCCCCCCAGCCCCGCCCGGTGGCGGTCGAGGACTTCTCGCAAGACGCCAGCGATGCGGCCTGGGCGCCCGGCATGCACGTCTGGCATCAAGACTTTGGCGTCGGGCGCGTCTGCCGCGTGCGGGTGGGCATGCGCGGCGTCATGCTGACCGTCGACTTCGAAGACAAACAGCGCACCATCGTTGCCGATTTCGTCTCGCTCTACGAGGGCTGACCGTCGCCCACGTCGCGGCCAGTCGCCCAGAACGCAGCAGTTCTCTAGCAACCCCGTTCGAGCTATGGCAACGTCGGAGCGAATGCTCATTACCTGCCCACATTGTCAGGGATACACAGAGATCTCGCCGGTGCAGATCGGGCTGATCACTTGTCGCATCTGCACGCAGACCTTCTCCCCGGGCCATGACCCGCTGTTCGGCGATGACGACGGGCCCGACGTGACCATGATCCGTCAGCCGAAGCGGTCGCTGCTGCAGTCAGGGCGCGTCGATCCGATCAGCCACACTGCCCCGCCCCAGAGCGTCGACTTCGCGAACCTGACGGGCGACAACTTCGAGGCCCTCGGCGGGCTCTCGCCGACCAACAGCATGGAGTCGATCGACTTCGACGCCCTGGCCGCCGACACCGGTGAAGGCATCGACCTTTCGCTGCTCGTCAAGACCGGGCGTGCGCCCGTAGACGACGAGTCGACGGTGGCGTTCAACGCCGAGCAGGCGAGCGGGATCGCCGAGCAGTTGCGCGCGATCCTCACCTTGCCTCCAGAGCCGGAGGCTGAGCGAGCACAGGATAGACCGACGATCTGGCGCGTACGCAGCGCGCGCGGTCTGGTCTACGAGCTGATGTCTCTCGACGCGGTGGTGGCGTGGCTCGAGGGCAAGGCCGACGTTTCGGGTGTGCGCATCGCGAGCGGCTCCGGCGAGTTTCGTCCCATCAGCGCGCACCCTGAGTTGGCCCGGCGCGTCTCCGGCCGTGATGGGGGCGCCGAGCTGGGTCTCGCCGATCTGCCGTTGACCCTCGATGAGCGGCCCATCGTGACGAGCGCGCCGCCGAGCGCCCAGATGCATGCCGTCTCGCCCCTGCGCAGAGACGCCGATGCGCCCGTACGCGCCGCCCGGGCGGCTGACCCCGATGACCCAATCGGCTTCGCTGGGGTCATCGGCATCGCCGTACTGACCGCGCTGCTCATCGGCGGCTCGGTCTTCCTTGGGGTGCGGTCTGGCTGGCTCGACGAAATGATCCCCCCCGCTCCGCCGGCGGCGCAGGCGCCCGCAAGCCCCGAACTCGCGGCGGCGATAGCCAGCTACGAGGCGAAGAATCTGACCGCCGCGATCGCAGGGCTCAGGCGTCTGGCGCGCACGTCGGACGACCCCCGAGTGCATCGATATCTGACGCTCGCGCTGCATCGTCAGCAACGGCACCAAGAGGCGCGTGAAGCTCTCGCGCGCTACCAGACCGTCATGGATCCTTCGAACTGATGGACGTCAAGTGCGAGAATTGCTCGACCGAGTACGAATTCGACGACTCGAAGGTCACCGCCGCCGGAATTACGGTCAAGTGCACCCACTGCGGGCACCTCTTTCGGGTGTCCCGCCCCATTCAAGCGGCTGATCCGCCCGCGAGCCCGGCGCCCCGCAGTCGCCATTGGGTGATTCGCAACCGGCAGGGCGAGGTTCGCGAGTTTCGCGATCTCTCAACGCTCCAGCAGTGGATTGTTGCCCGCAAGGTGTCGCGCGAAGACGAGATCTCCAAGACGGGCGAGACCTGGAAGAAGCTCGGCTCGATCGTTGAGCTGGCCGGGGTCTTCAGCGCCGTCGACGCCGCCAGCAGCGTCGACGGGCTTTTCAGCAAGGGCGATGAGCTCAAGGCACGCGCCTCGATCGAGCGTCCGCCGCCGTTTGGCCCCGAAGAGGTCATCCCGACCGGCAAGTTTCGGCTCGAGGGACCCAAGGGGACACCCAAGTCGGCGAATACGACCCCGTCGTCGGTGGGCGTCGACGACGCGCCCACGATTCGCGGGACCCGAGATCGCCGCCCTGCGGCGGGCATCGCGATGCCCAGTCTGCCTGAGCAGCAGGCGTTGACGTTTACCGACGCGACGCCGCCCAGCTATCGGCCGCCGGCGCCCAGCACCGCTGGCCGCGGGTTTCTACTGGGCGTGATGACCACCTTCGCTTTGGTCGGCGTGGCGTACTTCGTCTACGACGCAGTCTTGCGCACCGACACCCAAGGCACGCCCATCGCAGAAGACACCAGCGAGCGGGCTGTGCGCCGGGGCGAAGCCGCCTATCAACGCGATACGGAAGCCGACTTCAGCCGCGCTGATGCTGAGTTCGCAGAGACGCTTCGCCAGTTGGGGGCGCCGCCGCGCGACGTGAGCCTGGCCGTGCGTGCCCTCGTAGGGCGGGCGCGAGTGGCCATCGCGCGGGCCGAATATTCTCGGCTGGCCGGCGACGACCCGGCGATGCATTTGACCGCCGCACGCCGAGCGCTCGAAGACGCGCAGCGCATCGGGCCCAACGCACCGGCGACGCGCCTGGTGCTGGCCGACCTGCACCGGGTCGCGGGCGATGAACGTGCCGCGCGCGCCGCGCTGGAGGGCCTTGAGACGCCCCTCGTGTTGGCCGATGAGCGGCGCCTGATCGAAGCGGCGATGCTGATCAATCAGGGCAACTGGGTCGCGGCCCGCGAGGCCTTCAAGGCGCTCCCACCGTCGACGCTCGACCTGCCACGCGCGCGCTTCCTCTATGCCGTCGCGCTGGCGCGGTCTGGGCGAACGCAGGACGCCATCTTCGAGGTCGAGAGGGTTCTGACGCGGCAACGCGATCACGAAGCCGCCCAGCAACTGCTCAAGGCCCTGCGCCCACGCACGCCATCGACCATCGCGGCGGCCGCGGTCACGCGTGGTCTGCTCCAGCCGGCGTCTGCGTCGAGCGCCGCGCCGAAGAGCGCCGCGCCGAAGAGCGCCGCGCCGAAGAGCGCCGCGCCGAAGAGCGCCGCGCCGAAGAGCGCCGCGCCGAAGAGCGCCGCCTCAAAGAAGCCAGCATCCAAGCCCAAGGCGCGACCGCGCGGGTTTGACGGGCTGATGCGCACAGCGCGCAAGGCCCAAGAGCATGGACGCACCACGCAGGCGCGTCGTTTGTTGCTGCAAGCGCTCTCGGTGAAGCCCGGCAACGCCGAGGCCCTCTCAAGCCTCGCCTGGTGCGATGTCGATGACGGCAAATTCGCTCGCGCGATCAGCTACTTTCGCCAAGCGCTCCAGCGGTCCGGTGGGTACGCCGACGCGCGCTATGGCTTGGCGGTTGCGCTCGAACGCTCTGGTCGCAAGGCTGACGCGAAGCGCACGTACCAAGAATATCTGCAGAAGCATCCGACCGGCCGTCGCCGGCGAATCGTCGAACGTAAGGTCAACATTCTATGAGCTTCTCGCCCATTCATTGGGTCGACGATCGCGTCGTCCTGATCGATCAACGCGCGCTGCCATCGGTAGAGACCCACGTCGAGTGTGCGACCTGGGAGGACGTGGCCTGCGCCATCCGAGACATGGTCGTGCGCGGCGCTCCCGCGATCGGCATCACTGCTGCCTATGGCGTCGTGCTGGCCGCGAGAGCGGGCGTCGAGATGGCGCCGGTCTTCGACGGGCTCGCGGCGACGCGCCCGACGGCGGTCAATCTCTTCTGGGCCCTTGCCCGCATGCGGGCACATGTCGATGCGGGCGCGTCCATCGAGGCGCTCACGCGTGAGGCCTGCGCGATTCATGCTCAAGACCGTGCGATGTGTGAGGCCATGGGCGCCCATGGCGCTGCGCTGCTGCCGCCGCACTCACGGGTCCTCACCCATTGCAACGCGGGCGCGCTCGCGACTGGCGGGCACGGGACGGCGCTGGGCGTGATTCGCAGCGCACATGCACAAGGTCGAATCCGGCTTGTGCTGGCAGACGAGACGCGGCCCTTCCTGCAGGGCAGCCGACTGACAGCGTGGGAGCTCGCCAAGGATGGCGTCGCGGTCGAGGTTATCACCGACAACATGGCGGGACACTTCATGCAGCGCGGCGAGGTCGACGCGGTCATCGTCGGGACCGATCGCATCGCGGCCAACGGCGACGTCGCCAACAAGATTGGCACCTACACGCTCGCGGTGCTCTGCGCCGCCCACGACATCCCGTTTTACGTCGCGGGGCCCACGAGCACGATTGACCTGTCGACCCCAACAGGCGCTGAAATCCCCATTGAGCAGCGACCGTCGAGCGAGGTCACCCATGTCGGTGGCCGCCAACTCGTCCCGACGGCCGTACCCGTTCGCAATCCGGCCTTCGACGTCACGCCGGCCCGACTCGTAACCGCAATCATCACAGAATACGGGGTCTTACGGCCGCCGTACAGGCCAGGGCTGCAGGCGCATGTTAAGCGCGCAGAGGGTTCACGTGCGTCCCCCTGACGGATTGGTTGACTTACACGTCATCCTCACGTAGATTCCGCGGCCCGAAGCCCTCCACTCACCCGAGGCGACAGTTATGTACGCGATTATCAAGACTGGCGGTAAGCAATACCGCGTCTCCGAGGGGCAATCCCTTCGGGTCGAAAAACTTGTCGGCGAAGCCGGCGAATCCATCTCATTGGACGAGGTGCTCCTCGTGGGCGGCGACGGCGCGACCCGCGTCGGTACGCCCCGCGTTGACGGCGCCTCTGTCCAGGCCCAGATCGTCCGCCACGCACGTGGTAAGAAGATCATCGTCTTCAAAAAGAAGCGACGTAAGGGCTATCACAAGAAGCAAGGTCATCGTCAGACCTTCACCGAGCTGCGCATCACTGGAATCAGCGCGTAGCACGGTTGGCCGCATAGGTTTGATAGCCTGTGCGGACTCAATTCGGCTTGTCAGCATCATGTTGACAAGCCCATATGCGCTATCGGACCGCCGTGTTGCACGCGCGAGCTGAGGCGCAGCTCGAAGGATATCGAGATGTCTCACAAAAAAGGCCAGGGCAGCACCCGAAACGGCCGTGATTCCAACTCAAAGCGCCGCGGCGTCAAGAAGTTCGATGGCGAGACGGTCGTCGCCGGCAACATCATCGTGCGCCAGTGCGGCACGCGCATCCATCCCGGCGCCAACGTCGGCTTGGGCCGTGACTACACGCTGTTCGCGCTCACTGATGGCCGCGTGAAGTTTGAAGACTTCGGCCGCGACCGCAAGCGCGTCGCGGTTTACTGAACCGGCTGATTGCCGGGGTGCCAGTAATTCTGGCGCTGTCTAAAGACCTCTCCACACCGGCCCGCGTCGCAGTTCTCTGCGATGGTCCGCGGCCATCCGCGCCGACGCGAGCAGCCTTCACTGCGCGCTTGTCGTGCGGATCACTGACGCGTGCACCATGTCAGGTCCAAAGTTCATCGACGAGACGCGGTTCATGATCCGCTCGGGCAATGGCGGCGCAGGGTGCGTCAGCTTTCGAAGCGAGAAGTACGTGCCCCGTGGTGGGCCCGACGGGGGCGATGGCGGAGATGGCGGCGACGTGATCATCGTGGCGCATCAAGGCCTCGCGACCTTGCTCGACCTGCGCTACAAGCGCCGCATCATCGCGCCGAACGGGCGTCCTGGTGAGGGCGTAGACTGCTCAGGAGCGTCAGGCGCCGATCTGACCATTCGTGTGCCCCCTGGAACAGAAATCTACGACGACGAGACCGATGAGTTGATCATCGATCTCATCGAGCCGGGCCAGACCTTCGTCGCCGCGCCTGGCGGCAAGGGTGGCCGCGGCAATGCGCGGTTTGCTACGGCTTCTAGGCGGACGCCGACGTACGCCCAACCGGGCGTCGAAGGGGTTGAGCGCCATCTGCGCCTCGAGCTCAAGCTGCTCGCTGACGTAGGCCTGGTCGGTTTCCCCAACGCGGGCAAGTCGACCCTGATCAGCCGCATCAGCCGAGCGCGCCCCAAGGTTGCCGACTACCCCTTCACGACGCTGCGCCCGAACCTGGGCGTGGTTCGCGTTGGTGATGACCGCAGTTATGTGGTGGCCGACATTCCGGGGCTGATCGAAGGCGCAGCCGATGGTGCTGGGCTCGGCATTCAGTTCTTGCGGCACATCGAGCGTACCCAGGTGTTCTTGTTCATGGTCACGCTCGACTACGCACCCGACCGCTCACCGATCGAAGACCTCGCCGTTCTGCGGGCAGAGCTCGGCAAGTACGACGTTGGGCTGCTAGAGCGGCCCTGGCTCGTCGCATTGTCGCAGGTCGATCGCCCTGACGCGGCAGAGTGGTACGACTGGCTGCGCGAAGAGGTGCCGGCCGAGGTCGATGTCCTGTCATTGTCTGCGGTGACTGGGGCAGGGCTTGATGAGCTGCACGCCAGCATTGCGCGCCTCCTGTTGGCATCGGGCCGCTGGTCGTAAGCGGCGCTGACAGATGTCGAAACTCTGCAACTGCGATGCGAGCGCTGGACGGTCCATTTTGCGTTCCATCCTGAAAAACGCGTCCGGATTTCGTAGTTTCGCCAAAAAAATCGCTCGTTGCTCGCATTCATTGGACAGATCTCCGACTATGCGTGGGCGAATATTTAGCGGCAGGTGCACGGCATCTGCTTTTGGTCAAATGACTGAGCGCGGCGCCGGCCCAGGCAGCGACCCGCCCATGCACCGGTGTTGGGGTTCGATGCGTCTCCTCTTGATGGCCTTAATTCTCTGCTGGGCAACGACCGGGTGGGCCCAACAGGGGCCCGACGATGGCGACGACGCCGAGCCCGAGGCGGCCGGCGAGATCGAAGCGGCTCCCGCCAAGGCCGCTAAAGTCGTTGATGCCCCAAACGTCAACGAGGTGACCGGTGAGCGTGCATATCAGCTCAAGGTCACCGAACTCGAGTCGCGGGTAAACACCCTCAAAGAGAAGATCTTCCGCTCGAAGACGCGCCTCGCGATTCTCAAGGAGAGCGTGCTGTCGAGCAGCATCGCCGGCGCTGAGGCGCGGCTGCTGCATCGCAATGAGATGGGCTCCAGCTTCAAGCTTGAGAAGGTCAGCTATAGCCTCGACGGCACGCCCGTGCGCAGCTTGGTCGACCGGGATGGCGATCTCGACGACAAGGAAGAGCTCGAGATCCTCAGTGGGCCGATTGTGCCCGGCAACCACACGATTTCGGTGGTGATGACCTACCGTGGGAATGGCTACGGCATCTTCAGCTACCTGAAGGGATACGTCTTCACCCTGCGTTCCTCACATACCTTTCGCGCCGAAGAAGGCAAGTTCGTGCAGGTCAAGGCCATCGGCTACGAGAAGGGTGGCGTGACCACCGACCTCAAAGACCGGCCCGATATCCGCTTCGAGGACCGATTGACCGATACACGCAACGTCGCGGCTGATCCGGGGGGCGATGAGACGCCTCCCAAGGATGAAACAGGGCTCTGATTAGAACACCCGTGATGTCTGCTGCCCCATCGCTTCGCGCCCCTTTGCTGTGCCGAGGCCAGTCATGAACGGTTTACGTCTCGGGCTGAGGTGCGGCGTTGCCGCGTGCGTCATGCTGGTGTCCAGCGCCGGCGCTAAAGAGATAGGCGACCTGCGCGCTGAAGCCGTCGCCGCCCAGACCCGAGTGGGCGCGCTCGAAGCAAAGTACCTGCGCACCGCGCTCCTCGAGCGCGAGAACAAGATCACCGCCCGCATCAGCAACGGCCAACTCTTCTACCTGACGGGCGACTATGAACGGGCGTCCATGGTGCTGCTCGACGTCGCGCAGCGCTCCGACTCCGAGCGCCACCCCGGCTATCGCGAAGCGCTGTACTACCTCGCCGATTCCCTCTACCAGCTGCGTAATTACAGCGGCGCAAGCCGGTGGTTCGAGAAGGTCGCGACCATCGGCAAGCCCGAGCAGAAGGAGCGCGCCATCGGTCGACTCCTCGAGATCGCGGTCGCAACCCGCAACTGGGCTGCGGCGACCCGGTATTTGGGGCGCGCCCAGGCGATGCTGAGCGGCGGCGATGCCGATCCGGCGCTGTTGTACTCCGTCGGCAAGTTTCACTACCGCAGCGACCGGTTCGACAAGGCGTTGAGCCTGTTCGCCCGCGTGCCCGCAACCCACCCAGACTGGTATCGCGCCCGCTTCTATCGCGGCGTGACGCTCATTCAGTTGCGCCGTCTCGGCGAGGCAATGTCTGATTTTGAGTTGCTCGTCACACGCGCTGACGAGTCCGAGGGGCTCAACGATGGCCAGGGCGCGGCGGTCGATGAAGCCCGACTGTCCATCGGGCGGCTTCATTATGAAAACGGCGAACTGGGGAAGGCAATCTCGGCCTATGCGTCGGTGCCTCGCACATCGAAAGTCTTCGATCGCGCCCTCTACGAGAGCGTCTGGATCTCGATCAAGCAGAAGGAATACGAGCGCGCCTTGCGCAAGCTCGAGATTCAGCTGATCAGCCAGCCCGAAGTGATTCGCGGGCCTGATGCGCGGCTACTGCAGGGCAAGCTGCTCTTGATGCTGAGCCGCTTCGACGAGGCGACCAAGGCCCTGCAGGAGGTCCTGTTCGAGTTCGAGCCGATGCAGGCCGAGATGCGGCGGATTATTCGGCGAAATAGCGGCGACTTGATCACGCACTTCAACCAAGTCATTGGACGCAGCATCGCGGAGTTCGACCTGTCGTCCTTTTTGCCGGGCCGCGCCGCTGAGTTCGCTGAGGACGATGTTGAGGCTGACCGCGCTCTGCGATTGGTGAGCGATTTGGCCACCCAGCGACGCGACATCGATGGCATGCGTAGAACGATCGCGCGGCTTGAGACGGCGCTGAACGCCGACAGCCGAATCCAGATCTACCCGAAGTTGAGCGAAGGGTGGGTGCGCGCTGGAGAAGAGCGGGCGATGCTCGCTCTGATGCGAGGTGAGCTCCTCGACTTGGCGGCCAAATCAATGAGCCGCAAGCCGGCAGTGTATCGGCGAATGCGCGCTCGACGCCAAGCGATTGCGAAGGACTATCGAACGGTTCCGCGCTCGGCGACCGCCCTGATGGCGCGCGGCGCGCGGATGACCGATGAGATTCGACGGATCGACCAGGACCTGTACAAGCTCGATGTCGCGATCCGAGGGTTGCAAGCCCAACTCACTGCGATTACGCGGTATATCCAGGATCGCGCACGCATTGAAGGGCCGTCTGACCGCGATACGCGAACGCTGGCCAATGTCGATATCGAGCTCGCTCAGGCGAAGCAACTGCGCGCCGAGCTGCGGTTGCTTGCCGACGCCATCGAATCCGAGCGCATCGAGGTCGGCGTCGGTGACTACGCCTCAGCGCGCGACGAGACGCGACGCCAGCAATACCTCGCCACGATCGAGCTTGAACTCGTCTGGTTGAGGGCGCGTGGCGTCACGGTGCCCATCGATATCCTCGCGACCATTCGCGATGCTGACGTGCGGGCAGGCCGGTTTCAGCGGACGGCCAACAACCTCGTCGATGACCAAGTTGCCGATCTTCAAGACATGATCGAGCGTGAGAAACGCAATATCGGTGGATACGAGCTTGAGCTCGCGACCCATCAGGCCGAAACCGAGACCTTGGGCGGCGCCATTGCGGCACGTAACTTCCGCGCTGTACTTGCGCGTGTCGATGCCCTGGTGCTCGAAGCCGATATTGGGTTGGTGGACGTCGCTTGGAAGCAAAAACGCGACAAGTCGGCGCAGATTACGACGTTGTTGGATCGACAGGCAGCAGATCTGAAAGCCTTGGAGCGCAGCTACCTTGAGGTGACCAGTGAGTGATCGACGCCTGAGCGCCTTTGGCATCGCCTCTGCGCTGATGCTCGGTGCGATGGCCGCTCATGGCCAGGCACCGTCCGACGCTGCCCCGGCGAGCGCGGCTGCACCTGCCAGCGCTGCCGCAATCGGTGGAGCGGCGCCGACCAGTGCTGCAGCCATCAGTGGCGCAGCGCCCGCCAGCGTGGCCGCGCCTGTCAGTGGTGCGCAGGCACCTGCAGCCCCCGCATCGGTGCCGCCCGACCCCGCGTCAGCCGATCCCCGGGCGGCTGAAGTGCAGGCCTTCGAGGCCGAGGTTACGCGGTTTACCGAGGAGAATATCTCCTACAACGAAGACGCCGACCGGCTGCTCAAGCATCAGTATGATCGGCGCCGTCGTCAGGTGCAGGGGCGCTATGCGAGGGTCGTCGACGACCTCGCCAAAGAAGAGCGCGTTCGACGCGGCGAGGCGATTCTGCGCTTCGAAGAGTTCGTCACCCGCTATCCCGACAACGAGCGCTATACCCCCGACGCGATCTTTCGCCTGTCCGAGTTGCACTTCGAGAAGAGCAATGACGCCTACATCACAGCGTTGGAGCAGTTCGACGTCGACATTGCCGCCTTTGACGCAGGCAAGCTCGACAAGGAGCCCCCGGAACCCAAGCAGGACTACTCACGCACGATCGAGCTGTTCTCCCGCCTCATCACGCGCTGGCCCGGCTACCGCAATATCGACGGGGCGCACTATTTGAAGGGATACTGCCAGATCGAGATGGGCGAGAAGGACGCGGCGATCAGAGAGTTTCAACTGCTGGTCAAGCGCTTCCCCAAGAGCCGCTTCGTGCCCGAGACCTGGACCCGCATCGGCGAATACTTCTTCGACAAGAACGACTTCAAGAGGGCGATCGCGGCTTACTCCGAAGTGCTGCCGTTTAGAGACAGCGCCTACTACGATAAGGCGCTCTACAAGCTGGGCTGGACGCACTACCTGGCCAACCAGTACGACCAGGCAATTCAGCGCTTCCGCGACCTCATCGAGTTCAGCGACGAGCGGGCCGCGAAGACCGGCACGGCGGGCTCTGACCTGCGCGCTGAAGCGATCGAGTACCTCGCTATCTCGATCTCGGATGAAGATTGGGACGCCGATGGCATACCTGACGACGATGCCGGGGTACCGCGGGTTCGCAAGTACATCACCGGCGAGCGGCCGTACGACGTCGAGCTGCTGCGAGCCCTGGCTGAGCGCTTCCATGACGACGCGCGCCATGCCGAGGCGGTCGCGACGATGCGGCAGCTCCTCCGGCAGTTCCCCAACGACAAGGGCAACCCCGAGCTGCACGCGAAGCTGATCATCTCGCTCGAGCGTCAGCAGCGGTTGGATCAGGCATTCGGTGAGCGCGACAAGCTCGGCAAGCTGTATGGGCCGGAGTCCGACTGGTATGCCGCGAATCGCGAAGAGCCTGAAGCCCTGCAAATCGCAAAGGAGCTGATCGAGGAGTCGCTGATTCAGGCGGCGACCTATCACCACTCGCGTGCGCAGCAGCTCAAGACGAAGGCCGAGCAGGGCGATGCGGTCGCTGAGGCCAAAGCGATTGAAGAATACGGCCTCGCGGCCTCGGCGTATGAGGACTACCTCACGCAGTACCCGAAGTCTGAGAATGCTTATGACCTCGGGTACTTCTACGCCGAGTGCCTGTACTACTCCTTCCGCTTCCCCGAGGCGGCAAAGCAGTATGCGACGGTGCGTGACAGCAAGCTGGGCGAGAAGTACCGCGAGACGGCCGGCTTCTCGGCGATTCTGGCTCGAGAGAACCAGGTCAAGCGTCTAATCTCGAACGGTGAATTGGCCCCACGTCCGTCGCTGACGAACGAAGCCGCTAAGCCCAAGGGCGCCCCCAAGGACGGCTCTCCAGACGTTGAAGTCACGGCCGAGAAGATAGAGATCGAAGCCGAGGAACTGCCGGAGTCCGTCGACGGCCTGCAGACTGAGCGCATCGCCTATGCCGAGCGGAAGCTCAACGACGCCGCGGATCCGCAGCGCCTCCCGAGAATTATGTACAAGCTCGGCGAGGTCTACTTTGACTTCAAAGACTTCGAGGCGGCGCGGCGTTGGTTCCAGAACCTGATTACCGCGCACCCCAAGTCCGAGGTCGCCGGCTTCGCGGCGGGCAAGGTGATGGAGACTTTCCGCCTCGCCAACGACTTCGAGAAGATGGCGGAGTGGGCCCAGTACATTCAGGGCGCCGACCTCGGCGGGAACATCGCAAACGAGTTGGGAGAAATCGGCGTGGGTGCCGAATTCATCCAGGCGTCGCTGCTCTATAAGGCAAAGAAGTACGAAAAGGCCGCCGCGAAGTACGAAGAGCTCATCGAGAAGCATCCCAACAAGAAGACGGTCGATGCCGCCATCAACAACCTCGCTGTGGCGTACGAGTACACGCGTCGATTCGAGTCGGCAACGAAGGCCTATGAGCGGCTCTATACGAAGTTCCCAGACAGCAAGTACGCCGAGAACGCGTTGTTCCGTGTCGGGGTCAACTCTGAGCGCTTCTACAACTACGACAAGGCCATCGACAGCCACCTGCGGCTCGTCGAGAAGTACCCTGAGTCGGAGAACCGCGCGGTCTCCTTGTACAACGCGGCCGAGCTGCTTGAGCAAGATCAGAGCTACCGTCGCGCGGCTCAGGCATATGAGCGCTACGCGTCGCTGTTCCCCAACCGCGAGGACACGCCCAAGACCTTCTTCCGCGCCGCGCGGGTGTACAAGAAGCTGGGCGACACCAAGAACCAGCTGCGAGTCTATCGAGAGTTCAACCGGCGATACGGCAGCGATCCCAAGCATAACATCAAGGTGGTCGAGGGGCTGGCACGCACGGCGGAGGCCATCTCGAAGCAGGGCCGCTCGCGCCCGACGCGACGCGCCTGGGCGCAGGTCATCAACGAATTCAATCGGCGCGCGATGGTGCCCGGCACGTATGAGGCGCAGTTCCCAGCCAAGTCGCAGTTCAAACTGGTCGAAGAGGCGTTCACCCGGTACGAGGCGCTCAAGCTGACTGGTTCGTTGGGCAATCAGATGCGCGTGGTCAAGGCAATGCAGAAGCAGGTCAAGGACCTCAGCCGTCGCTACGCTGAGGTGCTGCGTTACAAGTCGGTCGAGTGGAACCTCGCGGCGCTGTACCGCCTGGGCCACATCTACCAACTCTTCGCCGCAAAGCTCTATGAGGCGCCGATCCCCGAAGGGCTCTCGGCCGACGAAGAGGACTATTATCGTACTCAGCTCGAGGACATCGCCGTGCCCCTCGAGGACGAGGCGGTCAAGCGCTACAAGCTCGCGCTCGAGAAGGGGCGTGAGTTCCGCGTGACTAACAAGTGGACGAAGCGCATCGTGGCCTCGCTCAACAAATACGAGCCCAGCAAGTTTCCCCTCTTCAAGGAAGAGCACCGCATGGCGGTGAGCAACCAGCTCACGCCCGCGATGATTCGCTTCGTCCCGCGTGGAGACGAAGATGAGGGTGGCGGCGACGACGAAGGCGAGGCGCCCGAGGCAGACGATGCCGACGACGACAGCGCTGAGGCGGATGACGTCGACGATGAGCTTGAAGATGACGAACCCAGCGCCGCCGCCGATGACGGCGAGGATGACGAGGACGAAGGGTGAGCCGCGCTTGGAACATCATTGCGATTGTGTTGGGGGCCAGCGCCTGTGGGGGCCCAACCCCCAAGGCCGACGTGCAGCCCAACGAGACGCCGATCTCGAAGCCAAAACCGGCACCCGAGGCGCGTGAGCCTGAGAGCGCTGCGCCTCAGGCGCCACCATCGGACGCCACAGACCCCGCAGAGACCGAAGAACCGACGATGACGCCCGCCCAAGAGGCTGGCCTCGATCGACTCGCTGAGGGCCGGCGCGCTGTCGCGGACGGTGAGCTCGAGACGGCTGCTGCGCGCTTCAACGATGCCCTCAGTGCTGATCCGCAGCTGGCCGATGCGCAGTACAACCTTGGCGTTCTGGCTGAGTGGCGCGGCGATAAACGCGGTGCGCGGCGCGAGTATGACGCAGCGCTGTCGATCGACCCTGAGTTCGAGCCGGCCGTCACGGCCATCGCGAACATGATCCTGCGCACCAAGGACCTCAACGGCGCGCTGGCCTACACCCAGCAGCAGTTGGCGCGTAAGCCGCAGTCATTGGCGCTGCGCAATGCGGTCAACCGCGTGCAACTGCAGTTCGCCGGTCGAGGCGCGCAGGTCATCGCAGACACGAAGAAGATCCTGCGCGCAGACGAAAAGAACGTGCCCGCGATGCTCAACCTCGCGGAGGCCTATTACCAGCAGGGCAAACACGAACTGGCGATCGCCATCTTGGGCAACGCCAAGGTGCTCGCGCCGCAGAATCCCGAGATCCGAGCCCGCGCAGCACTCGCGCACCAGGCGTTGGGCGAAGACCTGCGGGCACGAATGGTTCTCGAGGAGGCTGTCGCCTTGCCCGGTGGTGCGACTGCCGAGGTGCACAACAACCTCGGGCTCGTCTACCACGCCGCAGGCGACTATCAAGGCGCCGCGGAGCAGTACGAGTTCGCATTGGCGCGATGGCCCGACATGATCGCGGCTCAGATCAATCTGGGCAATTCGCTCAAGGGCCAGCAGCGCTACACAGACGCAGTCAAGGCGTTGCTCAAGGCGCTCAAGCTCGACCCCAACTCGCCCGACGCCTACTTCAACCTGGGCATCCTGTACCTCGACGGCGACATTCCGGCCATCGACCCCCAGCGGCGGTTCGAAAAAGCGGTCACATACTTCGAGAGGTACAAGACGCTGCGTCGTGGAAAGGTGACCGAGGATCCGGTCGACGAGTACATTGCAGAGGCGCAACGCCGAATCGAAGTCGAAAAGAAGCGCGCGGCCCAGGCACGACGTCAGCCCAAAGCCCCCGACGATGAGGGCGAAGAAGATGACGCGGGCGGCGAAGCCGTTGATGATGCAGCTGCGGATGATGTGTCAGGCGAAGATATCGACGAGGACGCCGCCGAGGAGGACTCCGAATGAAGATCTTGATTGGGACGATGTTCCTCTTGTTCGGCGCGCCTGCGATGGCGCAAGACAAGCCCGCGAAGACGTCTAAGACCAAGCGGCGTCCAGGTGTCATCAAGATCAAGGCGCTCAAGGTCGAGGGCGTAATCCAAAAGCCGGAAGCCTTCTATATCCTTCAGCGCAGCGAGCTGAACTTCAAGGGGCTGGAGCCGCAGAAGAGCTTCATTCCGTTGATTCTCAAGAGCGTCGAGAAGGAACCGTTCTAGACAATGCACTCATCAGCGCATATCTCGAAAGCGGGCCAACGCGGCATGGCATATCGCAACCCGATGTGGCAGACTTGCTGCCGTCGAGTATGGCGAAAGCTCTGCTCACTTAATTATCGCCAATTCGTCCAAATGGACGAAGCACTGCGGTGCAAAATCTTTCCCCGTCTAGAAAAAGGGTGGATCCCTGTTTCCGGGCGGTGATATAGCTTTCGGGCCAAAAGGTGCGGAATGTCTGCGGTTAATCAGGTCGCAGGCGTCTCTTAACCATCAAGGCCAGGGTTCGCAAAAGGGCTGACGGTAAGCCTGCGAATCGAACTCTTTTCACCCCTCAGGAGGAATCGTCGAATGGGTGCGGTCGCCAAATTCTACTCCGATGGCGGTGTCTGGATGCATCCCATCCTGGCCATGAGCATCATTGGCCTGGGCGTGATCATCGAGCGCTTCATCTTCTTGTACTTTAAGTACAACATCAACGCGTCGGCGTTCATGGCCCAAATCCAGAAGCTGGTAATGGCCAACAACATCGACCGTGCGATCAAGCTTTGCAACGCGGCTCCGTCCGCAGCATTGCCGAAGGTGATCAAGGCCGGTTTGACGCGTGCCAACAAGGGCCCTGAAGAAATTCAGAACGCCGTTGAAGAAGCCACGCTCGAAATCGTGCCGATCGTTACCAAGCGTACGACCGTGCTGCAGTCCATCGCGAACATCGCGACGCTGCTTGGTCTGCTCGGTACGATCCTTGGTCTGATTGCGGCCTTCGAAGCCCTGTCAGATCCGTCGATTCCGCCGGATAAGCGCCAGGCAATGCTGGCCAACGGTATCTCCATCGCCATGAACACCACGGCGTTTGGTCTGATTGTCGCCATCCCTTGTTTGTCAGCGCAGGTCTTCTTGGCCTCCGTGACGAAGAAGATCATCGACGAAATCGATCAGTACTCGGTCAAACTCGAGAATCTGCTCATTTCGCGCCTCCACGGCACCAGTGGTGAGAACCGCTGACCTGCGACGGTGTCCTACACCCACGAGCAGCGCTGATGACGTCTTCCGACGTCTGAAGCGGCTGCCGTAGCAGTCACCCGCCGAAGCTCAAAGAGGTCACCGATGGCGCGTAGTAGGAAGAAAAAAGGAATCAGCACCGACATCGAGGACCTAAACCTCGTACCCATCATGAATCTGGTCGTGTGCCTGATTCCGATGGTGCTACTGGGCATGTCCATGGTGAAGATCGGTGTGGTCAACGTCAATGCTCCGAAGTTTGGCATGGGCGCTGCGACTCCAGACGAGTCCGATAAGAAGCCGTTGAACCTGACGGTCGCTGTCGGTGTCGATGGGTTTCGGCTGCAGTCCACCGCCAATCTGCACGAGACGCTCGGCTTGGGCGCAGCGCCCGCTCCGGACGCTGCGGCGGCTGACCCGACGGCGGCGCCGCCTCTGCTCATCCCGAAACAGGGTGAGGAGTATAACTTCGCTGAGCTGTACAACAAGATGAACGCCATCAAGAAGGCCTTCCCTGACGAGTCTATCGTCAACCTGACGGCCGAGGCGCGCATCCCGTTTAAGCACCTTATCTTCGTGATGGACGCGCTGCGCGTTAAGCTCTCCCAGGATACGTATGCCGACTTGGCTGCCTTCCAGGAGGCCGAAGTGAAGTACGAGAACAACCAGCCTGAGCTGCTTTGGCCCGATGTGGTCTTTGCGGTGGCGCAGTAAGCGAGGATATCATGGCTGGGAATTCTCGCGAAGACGCGCGGCAAGAAGTGCGCGAAGAGGCGATCGCCGAATGGGTCGCTGGGCATCAGGACGGCTTGCGCAAGGGGCGCAAGAAAAAGCGCAGCACGGCGGCCGGCCCCACGCTCACCATCAACTCGTTGATGGATGCGATGACGATCATTTTGGTCTTCTTGCTGATGAACTACTCAGTCGATCCACTGCGGATTGACACGAGCGAGGATCTGAAGCTTCCGGCGTCGACCACGGAGATTAACCCCAAGGCGAGTGCTGCAGTCAGCATCACGGCGAAGGGCATCATCGTGAACGACAAGGCTGTCGTCCCCATCAAGGATGGCACCGTCGAGAAGGCGTACAAGCAGGGCGAAGAGAGCAGCATGCAAATTCAGCCGCTGTTTGAAGCGCTGAACGAAGCTGCGACCACGCAGAAAGACATCGCGTCGCGTATCGGCTCGAAGTTTGAGGGCGTGCTCACGATCATTGCGCATGAAGAGACACCGTATCGGCTCATCACCGAGGTGCTCTACACCGCTGGACAGGCCGAGTTTCAGAAGTTCAAGTTCGCGGTCGCCAAGGGCGCGCGGCGCGGTGGTTCCGAGTAGAACTGCTTGACCTCGCCGGCCCTGGTGAGGTTCGTCCGTCAAGGACGTGTAGGTGC
>JBNMOZ010000008.1:0-28374 GCA_051276005.1 Bradymonadia bacterium
TCGAAAACACCCTGCCGCCCGGCTCAGTCGGCTGCCCGTTCCACTGGCACCTGCACGAGGACGAGGTGTTCTACGTCGTCCGCGGTCGCGGTGTGCTGCGCTACGGCGACGCCCTCAAAGAGATCGGCCCCGGCGACTGCATCTCTTGCCCGGCGGGCACCCGCGTGGCGCATCAAATCGCCAATCCGTTCGACACCCCGCTGGTCTACCTGGCGATCGGCCCCCGACACCCCGACGAGATCTGCGGCTACCCGGACAGCGGCAAGGTGATGGTGCGATCGTTGAAGACGGTCGGGCGGCTGCAGGGCACGGACTACATGGATGGGGAGCCGGCTGCGGCGCGGATCTTTGAGTTGCTCGATGGGGCTGAGGGCGGCGTCGAGCAGGGTTGATCCCAGCTGCTCGACAAGCGCCTGCTCGACAAGCACCTCCCATCAGTCGCGGGCCCTGCGTTCGCGCCCTGAACGCCGGCAGCACACGCCCAAGAGCAGCAGAAAGGCGGCCCATCCGCTGTCGCGGGGCGCCGCGGTTGCGCACCCGTCCCCGGCACTGCCGACCACTGCGTTCGGCGGCATCCCAGGGTCGGGCGCGTCGCCCCCTGCGTCCCGCGTCAACTGGGCGTCTTGGGGTGCGCGGGCGTCGAGCGGGCGAGGCCCCGCGTCGATCGGCGCGCGCGCATCCGGTGGCGGATCTTGATCTGGGAGTGTTGCGTCGGCGACGTCGGCATCGTGCGGCGTCGCATCGACGACTTGCCCGTCCAAGACGTCTGCGTCAGCCCCAGCCCCAGCGTCTTGAGCACCGGCGTCTTGGGCACCGGCGTCCGCGCAGTCGAGACAGTCCGCCTCGAAGTCCAGCGTGAGGGTGAACTCGCCCGCAGCGGCAGCCTCCGTGTCGACCACCAGATAGCTCGACCCGGCTGGCAAGACGACGTCGATGCTGCCTTGACCCGGCGGCCCCACCACGCAGGCCAAGTCGGGCGCCTCGGCGGCACACTCGGCGCGCACGTACAGTACGGGCGCGTCGCCCTCCAAGTCAGCGCGTAGCCGCGTCGGCTGGGCCAACTGCACCTCGAAGACCTGATCTGAGCCCGCGCCGCCGCAGGTGCCCCGCAGCGCTGGGGATCTCTCGGACAGATCGCCGACGATGACGGCGTCCTCAGCGGCGAGGGGCGTCGGGTTGGCGCAGGCGTCCCCCGGCTCGACCGCGACGCAGGCATCGTCAACGCACCGTTCGGCGTCACCGCAGGGGGTCGGCTCAGCCCATCGCAAGCAGCCGTCTTCTGCGGGCGCGCACATGCGCAGTCCGTCGCCCTCACAGCGCTGAGCGTCCGCCGCACAGATCTCGGGGCACGGCGGTCGAAGGGCGATGTCGAGTTCGTAGTCTCCAGCCTCATCGAACCCATCGACGAACAGAGAATACGTCCCCGCTGCGAGCTCGACCTGCAGCAAGGCGTGCTCATCCCCCCGCACGCGGTCGTCGTTGCAGGCGATCTCTTGCATGGGATCGCAGTCGCGGCGCAGATACAGCACCGTGTCGAATCCGGTCGCGCTGGCGATCAGTCGCGTCGGCACATCCAGCGTGATCGCGTAGACGACCTCAGGGCCGCGACCACCACACTCGCCCTCGTATGCGTCGCTGAAGCCGTCCGCGGTCTGTCCGACATACACCTGGTCGGCGCCCGCCAATTCGATCGCTTGGTCGCATCGGTCACCCGGCCCGGGCGGCTCGCATTCGCCGTCGACGCAGACCAGGTCGGCGCCGCAATCCGTCTCCAGCTTGGCGGGCGCGCAGGCCGGCACGGTCCAGATCTGGTTCTCACGGCACTCGAAGACGGTGCGGGGCTGGCACACCCCGTCGGCGCATTGATGGTTCGACAGGCAATCGTCGTCGCCCTCGCAGACCGGGCGGCACGTGCCGTCGCAGATCCAATCAACGCGGCACTCTGCGGCGCCCAAACACGCGTCGCACCAGGTCCCGCCTTCGACGGGCGGCGCACACAGCGCATGCAGCGGCTCGGCGTCACACAGCGCGTCCAGAGCGCGGCCGACATAGACGAGATCCTCCGCGTTGTCGGGGTCGTCCTCGAGGCGGTTGACGATCCGGCAGTCATCGCGGTCTGCGTAGTCCGTGCGCCCGCTCACCAGGATGGCGACCAGCGCGCGATCGACGTCGAAGATGCCCGAGCCCGAGTTGCCGCCGAACGCATCGACCGTGGCGTCGAGCCGAACCCAGGGTTCGGCGCCCTCATCGATGACGCGACCGCCGGTGTCGATCTTGGCCGGGATGCCGTTGGGGAAGCCAATCATGGTCAGCGGGGTGTCGATCGGGAGTGGTTCGACGATTCGGATGGGCACGGGGACGCGATCGGGCGTGACGCGGCGATCCAACTCGACCAGCGCGTAGTCCAATTCGCCGGTGCTCTGGGCCAGCACGCGTCGACATGGGTAGACGTCGTCGGCGGTCACGGTCTCCAGCACCCCTTCGGCGCGGTAGAACCGATCGAAGACAAACGCCTCCTTGAGGCACCGAGCGTCGTCGATGCAATGCCCGGCGGTCAGGACGGTGTTGCGGTCGACGAGGGTGCCCGAGCAGCCGCCCGCTCTGACTTGATCCGCAAATCGCGCCCCCTCACAGAGGTTGAGCGATTCACCCAGGAGTCGGTCGCCAAAGGTGAAGTTCTCCGGATCGCTGCGGTCGATTTTGCGCAGAGAGACCCGCGACATGATCGCCTGACGCGTCAACTCGCGCAGGGCCTCGTCGGGGTGGGCGTAGACGTCCAGGCGGTCGTCCTCGCCATAGACGACCGGCTGTACAACCTGCTGCACCGGATGGATCGGGAGCGGCGCGCTCTCGCACGCGAAGGCCAGCGCCAGGAGCATGGGCGCGCCGCGCCTCAGCCTGTCGATGTGCATAGGTCTGGGTACTCCAATCAGCGAGCCCACTCGGTGATGCCGTGCACGGGCGCACCGCCTGGGCATGCAGCGTAGGGCCAGAGGCGCGGCGGGGGCCACCTTGCGGTTGGACGATGCGCAGAGTGGGGTCGAGGGTCCGCGCTCGCGTCGACGCGATCTGCGCGGCGTTGCGCCCCGACTCTGCCCACGCCCTCGACAACCGCCCGACGATGACGGAGGGTCCGAGCGATGCAGCGAATGGACCTCGAAGATGCGTTGGCCGAGTTGGTCCACGACCTGGGCAAGTACCTGCGGCTGCCGCTGGCCTGGTTGCCGGCCGATGCGTCGGCCGACGACGTGCGCGCCGCGGCCGAGCAGGCGCTCCTGGCGACCCGGCGCGCGGGCGCAGAGACCATCGCGGCGGCCTCAATCTGGGCCGCCTTTACCGAGGAAGTGGGCGACTCTTTGACGCAGTACCCGGGCTGGACGACGTTGACGCAGGCCGTAGAGGGCGCGTTCGCGTGGGCCGATCGCCTTGATGGCCCGATCGATCGCGCCGCGGTGACGGCCGACATGAGCGCGGTGTCGCCGGCGATCCGGTCGCTGCTCCAGGCTGTCTCCGAGGGAGTGTCCCATGGCTGAGCGCCCTCGCATTCTGCTGATCGACGACGGCGAGGCCTACGCCGAGGCCATCGCGGCGCGCATGCCCGATGTGGCCCTCATCGATCCCGGCGCGCCCGATGGCTTGCTCCGCTTGCCCGACGGACCGGCCGCGATCAAGTGGCTGACGGCGAACGCGCATACCGTCGACGTGGTGCTGCTCGATATGCGCTTCGACGTGCCCGAAGAGCGCCTGCTGGCGTTCCCCGAAGGCACGACGTTGCGCCGCCGCCGCCGCTTTCAGGGCGTGGCCATTCTGCGCGAAATTCGCAAGCGGCTGCCCGAGTTGCCGGTGGTCGTGCTGACGGCGGTCGAGGACCTGTCGCTGGTCGATGTGGGTGACGAGTTGGCCGCCCAGTCGCTCACCTATGTGCTCGATGGCGAAGACCTCGACGCGGTGCGCATTCGGCTGCACGCGGCCCTGCAGGAGAGCCGACGCGCCTCGACGGACGGCGACATCCTCTGGGGCCAAGATGCGGCGATGCGCGCGGTGCGGCGACGCATGGCGGTGCTCTCGCGCGGGCGCCTGTCGGTGATCATCGAGGGCGAGACGGGCACGGGCAAGTCGTTCTTGGCCGAGCGCTGGCTGCATCAGCGCAGCGGGCGACCGGGGCCGTTCGTGGTGCTGGATTTGGCGACGATCCCCATCGACCTGATCCCCGCGCACCTGTTTGGCGCGACCCGGGGGGCCTACACGGGCGCGGTCGCCGATCGCAAAGGCGTCTTCGAGCTGGCCAACCAGGGCACCTTGTTCATCGACGAGATCCAGAACGTGCCGCTCGAGGTGCAAAAGCAGCTCTTGCTGGTGCTGCAAGACCGCAAAGTGCGCCCGCTGGGGTCGAGCCGCGAGGTGCAGGTCGACGTCAAGGTGGTCGCGGCGAGCAACAGGCCGCTGGGTGAGGCCGTGCGCGCGGGCCGGTTCAGGCCCGATCTGTACATGCGCCTCTCGCCCGCGACGCGCGTGGTGCTGCCGCCCTTGCGCGATCGCCCGGCCGACCTGGGGTTCTTGGCCCGCCAG
Source organism: Bradymonadia bacterium (assembly GCA_051276005.1). Lineage (GTDB taxonomy): Bacteria > Myxococcota_A > Bradymonadia > UBA7976 > UBA1532 > JBNMOZ01. Next base: position 4,570 of record JBNMOZ010000008.1, read on the forward strand.
TTCGTCGCGCGGGCCATGCGCGATCCCGACATCGAGGCGCTGATCGACGAGGTCTCCGAGGCCCTCGGTCTGGGCCGGCGTCCGATCATCGAGCTGATCGTCGGGCGCGATCTGCCCACGCAATCCGACGTGTTGCAGATCGTGCTGCCGCGCCCGGCCTGGCTGCGGCTGACGCGTCATCGCTGGCCCGGCAACCTGCGTGAGCTCGAGATGGTGATGCACAACATCGTCACCTTCACGCTGGTCGCCGCGGTGGACGCGGTGGACGGCGGGGCCACGCTGCGCAGCACGCGCTTGCAGGTCGATCCGGGCCTGGTGGGCGATCTGTTGGCGGGCGTCTCGCAGCTGCCCAGCGGTGACGGGATCGGCATGCCTGATCCCGACGTCATCCCCATTCGGGTCACGCCGCAGCGCACGCTCAACGCGGTGTCGACCGAGGCCGAGCGCCAGTACTTCCTGTATCTGTTCGAGCAAACCCACGGCGAGTTCGGCGCGATGGCCGAGCGCCTGCTGGGCGACAGTGAGCGCGGGCGGGCGATTCGGCTGCGGTTCAACCAGCTGGGCCTCAAGGTGCGCGAGCTTCGCAAGGGATGAGAGCCTGGCCTTCGCCCAAAGCGGTGTTGCTCGCGGCCCTGAGCGCAGCGCCGGCGTTTGCGCAAGACGCGGGCGTCGAAGATGCGCCGCCTGATGCGGGGCCGCCAGACGCGGGCGAGGGCCGACCAGGCAGCGGAGATCGCGCCGCCGCCATGAGCGGGATGGCGATCCAACGCCTCGGCCGCCGCTCCAACCAAGACGGCATCATCAAGCTGCAAGAGAATGATCCTGCCGCCGCGCTGGCCGCCTTCAAGCAGGCCCACCAGCTGCTCGACAAGCGCGACGCCGAGGTCGCCAACAACATCGGCTTCGCCTACTACGCCCTCAACGACATGGAGCGGGCCGAGCACTGGTATCGCGCCGCCCTGCGCATCGATCGCAAACGCGGCGTCGCCTGGCAGAACCTGGCCGAGCTGTATGGCGCGGCCGATCGCCCTGAAGAGGACTGGTCGAAGGCGTCGCGCTACCTGGCCAAAGCCCGCGAGTTCATGGGCAACAAGCCGGCGGTCGTGCGTATGCAGGCCGAGATCCTTTTGCGGCTGGGGCGGTATCGCGAGGCGCTGCGGCAGTATGAGTCCATCGAGCCGCGCACCGACCGTGAGCGGCTCGCCATCGGCAAGGTCTTCCTCGATCGCGGGCAGGAGGACGAGGCGCTGGGCTGGTTCGAGGGCGTGCAGGATCCCGATCTCGTTGAGCAGGCGCGGGCCTTCGTCGATCAGATCCGCATGGCGCGCACGGTGCGCGAGTTCGAGCTGAGCCTGGCCGAAGTGGGCCTGCCGGAGCAGGCGCGCACCTTTCATCGCAACGCGCGGGCGGCGATTCGGCGCGGTGAGCGGACCGACGCGTTGGACCAACTCGAAGAGGCGCTGGCCCTCGCGCCGATGTTCGCGGCCGCCAACATCGAGCTGGGCGATCTGCTCAAACAGAGCGATCCCCGCCGGGCTGAGCTGGCCTATCTGCGCGCGCTGGTGGCCGACGGGCATGACGTCGCGGTGCTCACGCGCCTCAGCGAGCTGTACACCCAGCAGGGCAACTTCTCGGCGGCGGCGGCGTTCATACGGCGCGCCGTGCAGATCGATCCGCGCAACCCAAACCTGCGCCTGGCGCTGGCCCGCGCCTGTCGCCGCGCCGGGCAGGTCGCCCGCGCCATGACCCATATGCGCACCTTCCTCGCCGAGGTGCCCGACAACGTCGACGCCCGCGAGGCCCGCGCCGAGTTGGCCGAGTTGGAGGCGAAGTTCGGCGCGGTGGACGCCGAGGTCGAGCGGGGCGGCGAGACCGATCTGCTGGCGGTGAACCGGGCGCGGCAGCTGCTCACGCAGAACAAGCTGCGCGAGGCGCTGACCGAGCTCGACAAGGTGCCCAGCGCCCGTCGAACTCCGGCGGTCTACAACCTGCTGGCCTTCATCATGCGTCGCCTGGATCGCCGCGACGAAGAGGCGCGCTTCTATCATGCGTCGCTCGCGGAAGATCGCGATCAGCCCGGCGTCTTGCATGCGCTGGGCACCCTGCTGATCAACCGGGGCGACGAGCACGGGGGGCGGTTCTTCTTGGAGGAGGCCGCCGACGTCGGCTCGGCCGAGGCGCTGCGTGTGCTCGCCCGTGACGACGCTCAACCCCAGGCCCGCTGGCCCAACTGGGCCTTCGACACCGCGCAGTTGCCGCTGCTGATGCGTGCCGAGGAGCGCCTGAGCCGCTACGTGCACCACCCCGACGCGGTCTATCGAAGCGACGCGGCGGGGCTGCTGCGCGAGGTGAAGGGCCGGGTGCGGGCCGTCTTCGTGGCGGGCGGTGTCATCGCCTTGAGCCTTCTGCTGGGCCTGCTGTCGGCGGCGCGTCGCTTCTGGGGCGGCTCGGATCTGGGCACGCTGATCACAGAGTTCCCCGAGGCGGGCCCCGAGGTGCAGCGCGTGCTCTCGGCGATCCGGCACGAGGTGCTCAAGCACAACACGATGGTGCTGACGGGCCTGGTCGACGCCATCGCCCATGACGACGTCGAGGCCGCGTCGAAGGCGGCCTGGTGTCGGCGCAGCTTGCTGGGCGCGCCGGGGCGGACCGACGATCGCGACTCGGCGGCGCATCGGTTGCGCAACTACGCAGAACAATTGCGCAAGATTGGCCGAGGCTATGGCCTGCGCCTCAACCTGACGCGGCGCGATCCCGCCCTGTCGGCGTTGCTGCGCGGCTTCCGCATTCTCGAGACCTGCGGGTCTGATTTGGATCGCTACGCGCGCCTGGGCCGGGGGCGTCGTCGGCGGCTGGGCAAGACGCTCGAACGCGCCACGCAGCTGCTCAACGTGGACGGCTACGAAGCCGTGCGGGCCTTGCTGGATCGGCTGCGCGTGCTGCGCATCGATCATGGGCTGCTCGAAGGCATCTACGATCGCACCCGCCATGAGCCAGCCTTCGCGCGCACCCGCTTCGCGCCCCTCGACGTCGCAGGTGCTGAGCATCTACCCAGCGCCGTCGCCATGCCGCGGCATGCCTTCGAGGACGTGGTGGCCAACCTGATCCGCAACGCGATCCAGTCCAGCGTGCGCCACGCCGAAGGGCCCGTGCACATCGGCCTGGCGGTGCATGATGAGGTCGACATGATCACCGGCCTGCAGCGCCTGGTGCTGCTGATCCGCGATCGCTCGCCGCAGCAGCTCACGCCCGAGATGCTGCGTGGCCGCTATATCGAGGAGGGGCTCGGGCTGACGGCCGACCTGGTCAGCCAATACGAAGGCAGCCTCGACGTGATCGAGGCCACCGCGCCCTGGACCAAGGCCGTCATGTTCCAGTTGCCCCAGGTTGACGAAATACCTGACGATTCCATATGAGCGATCCCAGCCCCCCCGCCCAGAGCGTCCTCATCGTCGAAGACGGAGATGAGTACCTCGAGAACCTGACCCGCTTCGTGCCCGGCCCCACCTATGTGCAGGCGCGCTCTGGGGCCCGCGCGGTGCAGATGCTGCGCAGCCAGCCGATCGATCTCGTCTACCTCGACATGCGCTTCGACCGCATCCCCCGCGAAGACCTGCTCGGTGATCACGCGGTGGCGACCCGCCAGAACAACGGCGATCCGCTGCGCGGGTGGCGGTACCTGCAGAACAATCAGGGCCTGTTCGTGCTCAACGCGTTGAGCGCGGCGGGCTTCGCGAACCACCCGGTCGTGCTCGCGTACGACTTCTCTCGCGAGGCGACCCGGCTGCGCCATCTGCAGACTCGATATCCGCGGCTGACCTGGGTCTCTGACGCCGTGACCCCCGAGGAGATCCGCGCGCTGATGCAGCGGATCTTTGCCGAGAGCGCGGCGCGCTGAGCGGCCTCATGCTCGCCCGGTCAAAGCTTCGATCTATCGCGTAGTTCTTCGATTCATAGCAGCACCGGGCCGATGTCGAGGGCATGCGTCCGCATCGCATAGGGGCTGGCGACGCTCAAATAGATTTCAATCCGTGGCACGGCCGTTGCTCTACCCCATGGCATCAACGAGCACGAACGCTCACGCCCCCCGCCATTTCGGAGACCTACATGCGCCGCCGCCTCACCAATGCCCTGACCGACTTCCGCGAGACTGCTGGACCCGCCGGCACGCTGCTTGTGGTCACGGTGCTGATGCTGCTGCTCACGACCGTCGCCCGCGCCGTCGCCGCGCCGGTCGTGATCCCCGGCGCCACCTGGATCGAGGTCGTCGCTGAGACCCCCGAAGAGGTCGCCCCGGGCGAGCGCTTTGATGTCGCCGTGCGGATAGACGCGCCACAGGCCCTGTCGGCGCAGACCTTGTCGGCCCGGTCCTTGTCAGCATACCTGCCGGGGCTCGATCTGCAGCGCGTGCCGCTGACCTATGACGCGCAGCGCGCCCTGCACGTCGCACAGATCACGCTGCCGTGGTTTGCGCCCGTCCGCGGCGAGTGCACCGTGCGCATCGTCGATGGTGCTGGCCTTGAGCTTGACGTTCGGGTCGGCCTGCGCGCGCCGTCACAGAGCTGAATCGCCCCACCAGTTTCGATCCCACCGCATCGCTCGCCGCCGAGCTTCGATCCCACCGCAAAATTATGCAGCCTCACGCGTGCCCTGTGCCGCGCAATGACGGTACCCTTCACCGGCGTGCGTAGGCGCAGGACTGTCTGAGGGGGAAGCCATGAGGGTATGGATGAGCGTCGTGCTCGCGATGTCATGCTGGGCGTGCGACGCCGAAGACGGTGATGGCGCGGTTGGTCAGGTCGATGGCGGCGGCGCGGGCGCGGCAGGCGGCGAAGGCGGCGCAGGCGCGATGGGCGGCGAAGGCGGCGCAGGCGCGATGGGTGGCGAAGGCGGCGCAGGCGCGATGGGCGGCGAAGGCGGCGCTGGCGCGATGGGCGGCGAAGGCGGCGCTGGCGCGATGGGCGGCGAAGGCGGCGCTGGCGCGATGGGCGGCGAAGGCGGCGCTGGCGCGATGGGCGGCGAAGGCGGCGGCGGAGGCGAGTGCGACGGCCCGAACCCACAGGGCTGCTTCGACGGCGGCGATTGCGAGAGCCAGGAGGTCTGCGATCTCGACGTCGACGCGTGCATCCCCACGGCCTGCGAATGCGATGAGACTGGCGAGTGGACGTGCACGCCCGATTGCGGCGGCGGGCGCTGTGTCGAAGTGGTCGCCTGCGACGGCGAGAACCCCGGCGGCGCGAACGCACCTGGCTGCGTCGCTGATGCCGATTGTGCCGAGGGCGATGTGTGCGACGCCAGCGATTGCGAGCCCGTGCCCTGCGACTGTGTAGACGGCGAATGGGCCTGCATCAACGCCTGTGGCGGGCAGTGCGCGCCGGCCGGTCAGTGTGCCGGCGAGAACCCGGGCGGCGACGAGACGGGCGGCTGCGTGAGGGACGCCGACTGCGCAGACGGCGAACAATGCGACATGTCCGAATGTCTGCCCCTGCCGTGCGCGTGCGTCGACGGCGAGTGGTTGTGCTCCGACGGCTGCGCCGGTGCATGCCTGGCGCCCGCAGCGTGCGTCGGGCCCAACCCGGCCGGGTGCGCCGACGACACCGGCTGCGCACCCGATCAGGCGTGCTTGCACGACGGCGATGCCTGCATCCCGTCGAATTGTGAGTGCGACGATGGCGACTGGCTATGCGACCCCGACTGCGGGGGTGGGCAGTGTGTGGCGGCGCCCGAATGCGAAGGCCCCAGCCCGGTGGGCTGCGCGTTCGACGCCGACTGCGGGGCCGACGAGCTCTGCCTGCAGGACGGCGCCTGTCGACCGTCGAGCTGCGAATGCGGCTTTGGTGGGTGGGTGTGCACTGAAGACTGCGCCGGCGGCGGCCTGTGTCAACGCGTCAACGGCGAATGCGCTGGCCCCAACCCCGCAGGCTGCGCCAACCCGACGGATTGTGGCGCCGACGAGGCGTGCGTCGTCGATGAGGACGTGTGTCGGTCGTCGGGCTGCCAATGCGATGCTGAGTCTGGGCAGTGGCTGTGTTTGCGGGACTGTGGCGGCGGGGCCTGCCTGCCGAATTAGGCGACTCGACTGTCCAGGCTGCTCGACTGTCTAGGCTGCCTCGGCGCGTCCTGCCGTCAGAACCAATAGCGCGCGCCGATCGCCCCATCCAAGTCAAAGTCGACGTTGCCAACGATCCAGAGCCCGGCGGCGACCTCGAGGAAGATGTCGATCGGCACCCCCCGCAGCATCACCGAGACGCCCAGCGGCGCGCGCGCGCCCAGACGCAGGTCGTCATGGTCGTCATGCTCATGGTTGCCGTCGTAATCGTAGTAGCCGAGCTTCGCGCCGACGCCGTAGTACCAGTCCACCGGGGCGCTCCCCAGGTTGCCCAGCGAGTTGTGCCACACGAGCCCCGCGTTGAGCGCCAGGTGATTGCCGCCGATGATGCCCAGGCCGGCGGTGGCGTCGAAGGCCATGCTGCCGCCGAGAAACGTCTTGAAGTTGAGGCCGGTCGGGTCGCCCAGCGAGAGGCCCAGGCCGGTCCCGCCTCGCTGGGCACCGCGGGCCTGCGCGATCGACGTCGACATGATGAGCAGGCCAAGTAAGAGCAGGCCGCGAGAGAGATTGCGTCGCACGTGAGACTCCAGAGGATCGACTGTTTGATTCAGTGAATGAGCGTCCAGCCGATGCCCAGGTCGTACACGACGTGTGCCACGACGCATGCAGTCGTATGCCAGCGCCGTCGCATCAGGCCGAGCACCACCGACAGGCAGAGCAGCGCCAGCAGCGCGTCGAGCCGATACTGACCCGCGTGCAACGCGGTGAAGAACACGGCGGGCAGCACCAGGCCGAAGCGCGGCTGCAGCACCCCACGCACCAAGATCTCTTCGCCGATGCCTGCGGTCAGCGCAATAATTACGATGCCCATGGGCGTCATGAGTTCGGCGAAGACCAGGCGCACATCGTCAGTGCTCGTCGTGGGCCAGCCAGCCGCCTCGAAGGCCGCCGCGGTGAGCGCAGAGAGCCCGAGCATGATGGGCACCAGCGCCAGGCCAATCGCGACCGCTGCCCCAAAGATCCGCGGCGTCGGCCACACCAGCCCCAGCCGCGCCAGCGCCGATCGGAGGTCCCGGCGCAGCGGCCAGCCGATGCAAATGAAGAGGGCGGGGAGCAGCCAGGTGAATTTCAGCCAGATCGTGAACGCGTCCTCACCGCCCGTTGCCGCCGGTGTGCTGCCCGCCGCGATGACGTGGGCGGCCACGATGATCACCGCGATCATCATTGAAAGCCCAACGCGATGTCGTGACTCGAAGCCCGGCCAGCGCGGCCAGTATGCGATGCCCATCACGCCGATGCCGACCGCGACGCCGATCGCGGGTCCGCCGACGAAGGCCCCCACTGCGGGCAGCGCGACAACCAGGGCCGCTTCAGCACAGAAGGCGACGACGGGCGGCGCATAGAGCAGCCCGGCCAAGCCCGCCAGAGGCACCGCGATCAAGGCGGCGTACATCAGGTCCGCCCAGCGTCCCAGGCCGATGGCGATCGCGCTCGTTGCGACGCAGATCAGGCACAGCTGCAGCCCGCGCTGGTCTGGGCGAGAATATCCATCGCTCAAGCGCTGATATCCAACAGCTGATCCAAGGACCGCTCATAAAGGCTGGAATACCCCTGAATGCCGGCGTGGCACGGCGGATGAAGAGAGAGTCTCCCGGGTCGAATCCTCACCCAGACTGGAGAATCAATGACCATTACCGGCCTCATCTTCGGCATCCTCCTCTTCACCGCGACCTTCTGGGTCAGCCTGCGGCTGATCGACGCTGACAACCCCCGCAATCGCCTCGGGACCGCCGCCGTCATCGGCACTGTCATGTCGGTCTTCGGCTCCATGGTTGGACCGTTCTTCGCATTGCTACCGCTGGTTTGTTTGCTGCAACTGCTCGTGCGCTACTACGAACTGGGCATCCTGAAAAGCTTCGCGGTGGTCGGCATGATGTTCGTGCTCAACCTGGGCGTCGCGATCATCGCCTGACCGTCGCGGGCCCACTTTGTAGCCCGCATGCCCATCTGGCTCCCTCGCCTCTCTCACCTCTCTCTCCTCATCTTCATCGCCATCATAGGCTCGTGCGCCACCGCGCTGGTCTGCAGTTTCATTCGTCCCAGCATCGAACGCCACATCGTGCCCGAAGATGGCACGACGTGCGTCCCGAACGACGCGACCATTCGAGCTCTCGCCACGGGGGCGGACAGTGGGGTCCGGGGGCATCAAGGCGTCAATCCTCGACGTAAATGGTGAGGTACAGGGCAAGCCGACCGTGCCCTCGCCGACGCGGGGCGAGCCCAAAATCGTGCGCCTCAACGGCGTGTATGTGGCGGCTTGGGGCCGCTACCCAGGCCCGCGTGTGGAGACGACGGCGTTCCATTTGAAGCGGCGAGTGGCCGCGCCGCGGCACCTGGGCGACGGGTGTCGACCGTGACGATGCGCGATGGGAAGCGGGTGGGCGACTGCCTGGCGAACGCGGCGACGCAAGACAGGGGGATTCGCCTGTCGGCCGTGCGCTGCACGACTGCGCCAGCGCAAGGCGCGCCCGCTCAGTTGCAGACGAAGTACGCCGGTTAGCGGCCGCTGACGGCGGTTAGCGGCCGCTGACGGCGGCCACGTGGCTGATGCGGCGCTGTCCGGCGTAGGCCAGCGCGGCCTGCTTGACCGACACATCGACGCTGCGGGCGAGCAAGGTACGCAGGTTGTCGACCAGTCGCCGATCGTAGGGGCTGACGGCGACGGCCTGATCGAGCAGGCGGCGGGCGGCGTCGGTCTGTCCGCGGGCCACCAGCGCGCTGGCCTTGCCCAAGGCTTCGGCCAACTCGAACCCGCGCACGTTGCGGCGCACCATCATCTCGGCGGGCGTCGTGGGGCCCGAGAAGGCGTCGAGCGTCGCGTGGGATCGCGCCGTCGCGTTGCCCAGCGCGACCATGTCTTTGTAGCGCAGGCTGACCTCGGCGACGGGCATGCCGCGGCGGGGCTTCTCGACCCACAGCTCGACCATGATCACGTGCGCGTCGCCCCCGTAGAAGAAGGGGATGACCGTCTGGATGCCGTCGTCGTCGTCGCCGCGATCGGCCTTGACGCCCATCGTCTTGCTGATCTGCAGGTCGGTGGCGACCTCGCGGGCCTTGACCGCCTTGACCTCTGCGTCTTCGAGCATGCGGCTGCCCAGGACCCGCACCGCGCGCACCCCGGCGGCCAGCTTGATGTTGACCCGCAGCAGGCGCGCGACGACCTTGCTGGCGCGATCGAGCTCGGCGTCGACGGCCTCAACCACGTCGATCTCGCTGTACAGTTGGCCGTGTCCGGCGTTGGCGACTGACCACCAGCCCCAGCGATCGCTGAGGTCGATGACCGAGGTCACCGCGCCCTGCACCGTGAGCGCGTGGGCGACCTGCGCAGCCGGCGCCGGGTCAGCGCGGCCGTTGGTCACAACGAGCAGCGTCTGGCTGCCAGGGATGCGGGCTTGGCCCACGCTTATCGCGGCGAGGCGTGCGCCGGCGAGCCGCATGGCGCCGGCGATCTGAGTGCCGCCGGTCACGACGCTGCCGTCGAGCGATCGCAGCGCGTCGCGGGCATCGCGCAGGTCTTGCACATCGACGAGCACCCGCGGGGGATCGGTCGCGAGCACGACGCCCAGCCGGTCTTGCGGACCCAGCTTGGCCAACAGTCGGTCGAGCATGCGCCGGGTGGCCGGGCCCTGGTGGGCCATCGCGTGGGGATCGAGGACCACCGCCAAATCGAGGGGCGGCCGACGCCAGCCATAGCGATGTGAGCCCTGCAACGCGACCTGCAAGAAGACGCGCCCGGGCTCAGTCGGGTGGGCGCGATCCAGCGCGGTGGTGATCGACAAGCCCGCGTCCGTCGGCGCGTCCAGTCGCTGCGGATCGAGCGCGGTGTGCACGTAGGCCTGGGGGTTGGACAGCGCGGCGTCGAGGCGGCGCAGTCGCTCTTGGAACGCGGCGGTGCGGCCCAGGTAGGTGTTCTCGAAGTAGAACATGCGCGGCAGCGTCTTGACGGGCGCGGCGGTCATCAGCGGGCGGTCCGACCAGGCGGCGTCGTCGATCTGCCAGCGATCATCGATGTCGGTGCCTTGCATGCGATCGGGGGTCCGCTGGTTGGCCTCGGACACCTCGGACCGGCGCTCCTCCTCGGCATCTTTCTTCTCGGCCTTGACTGACAGCGGCTTCCTCTTGGCCCCGAAGCTCTTGTCGTTGCGCTCGTTCACTTGCTCGAAGGCGCGTCGCTTCAACGCCTGCTGCCCTCGAAGGCCGAACCCGCGGTCGTTCTCGGCGTCCGAGATTTCGTTGACGATCGCGCCGTTGACGACGGTGCCATCGACCGTCGCGACGCGGCCTTTGTTGCCGGCGCTGACCTTGTTGAGGCCTCCGATGAGACCCAAGCCCTCGCCGCCGCCGCCCTTGCCGCTGCCGCGCAGGCCCATGCCGCCCGCTCCAGACGGCACCACGCCTGTCCCGTCCTGCGGACCGTTGAAGCCGGTAGAGAAGCGTCTGTCGATGGTCCTGGTGTCGATCGCGTTGAGATGTTTGAAGGCCGCCGCGCTGTCTTTGCTCTTGTCGGCTGGCATACGCGCCCTGTCCATCACAGTGACGGGCTCAAGCCTCTGGTTGACCGTCTCCTCGGGCGGCGCGTAGCTTGGGGTGTCCAGCGAGATCGTCGCGGCCGCCGCGGCCGCCGCGGTGGGCTGATTGGCGTTCTTCGCCCAGCCGGGCTCCGCGCCGGATGCCGAGTCTTCCATCTTCGCGCACCCGAACAAAGAGACCGCGAGCGTCAGCGCCAAGAGGGTTCGGTTCATGGGTCGACTCCGTTCGAGGTGCCCTTGCGTTGCTGGCTGGCGAGGGTCAGGGCTTGCTGCAGTTGCGCCGGTGATCGCTGACCGATCAGCGCCTCAAAGGCGTCGACGACCTGGCGATCGCGGGCGGTATGGGCGTGGTTGCGCAGGGTCTGCTTGACCGCGGGCCACTGCCCTTGGCTGGCCTGTTGGGCGGCGCGATCGAGGGCGTCGGCGAAGGCAAACCCGTCGAGGTTCGCCTTGACCAGCCGCTGGGCACGGGTGTCGGGGGTCGGGCGCCGGTTGAGGAACACCGCGGCGCGGGCCGTCGCGTTGTCGAGGTTGACCATGTCTTTGTATTTCAAAGTGATCTCGGCCACCGCGGCGTCGAAGGAGCCCTTGCTGGGATCGACCCAGAGCTCGATCAAGATCACGTGGCTGTCGCCCCCATAGAAGTAGGGGATGACCGTCTGGATGCCGTCGTCGTCGTCGCCGCGATTGGCTTTGACGCCCATGGTCTTGCTCAGGTTGCGATCGGTCGCCTTCTCGCGGGCCTTGACCGCCGTGACCTCTTGCTTGCCCAAAATGCGGCTGCCGATGACGCGGACGCCTTCGGTATGCGGCCCCAGGCGCACGTTGACGCGCAGCAGTCGGGCGACAACCTTGGACAGCATCGCGAGCTCGGCGTCGAAGGCCTCACCCAGCGTGTCGCCGCGCGTCTGGTGGAAGTTGCCGTGACCCGCGTTGGCCACGGCCCACCAGCCGGCGTCGCCGGTTGAGCCCAGGTCGACCACCGACACCACGGCGCCCTGGGTCTGCAGACGATGCGCGGCGGCGCGGGCCGCCTGGGCATGCGCGGCGCTGTCACGCGTCAGCAGTACCACCGTCTGGCTGCCGGGGATGCGGGCGGAGTTGTTGGCGGCCTTGGCGAGCAGCGCGCCGGCCTGATCCATCGCGCGCACGAGGGTCGCGGGCGAGCCGCTCGGTGCGCGGGTTTCGTGGTCGATCAGCGCGTCGCGGGTCGTGCGCAGATCGGCGACGGCCGCCAGCGGGCGATCGCTGCCGGCTTCGATGACGCCCAGCCGGTCGCGGGGGCCCAGGCGGTCGAGCAGCGCCTTGGTCGCGGCCTGGGTCAGGTCGGTCGCGGGGCCATCAACCACCAGCACCACATCGAGCGGCGGACGCCGCCATCCGTAGCGCTGGCTGCCTTGAAGACCCACCTGCAAGACGACCCGACCGGGCTGCTGCAAGCCTCCGTGATCGAGGCTCGCGGTGAGCGCCATACCGGCATCGGCGGGCGGGTCGAAGGCCTGGGTGTCGAGCCGGGCGTGCTGCAGCGGGCGCAGGTGGCCCAGAGCTTTCCGCACGCGTCGCAGCTGCTCCTGCCATGCGGCGTTGCCGCCCAGGTAGGTGTTCTCGAAGTAGCACATGCGCTGCAGAAACTCGGCCGGCGGCGCCTCTTGGATGCTGCTCTGGGTGGTCGAAGTGCCCAGCAGGCTCAGGTCCAGGCGGGCTGGGAGACGCCCGTCTTCGCCCTGTTCGACGTTGGCGGCAAACATCCCGTCGAGCTGTCCGTTGAGCGCACCGCGCTTGGAGCGCGGTGCGTACGGGGTCTTTGAGTTCACAGCGCCCGCTTCATAGCCGTCCTTCTGCTCGCCTTCGGCCAGATCGGGCGCGAATTGAAAGGCTTGCGCCGTCTTGGCCTCGGTGACGAGGACGCGTCTCTTGGCATCCTCGACGGGCTGTAGAGCATCGCGATACGCGGCCTTGGCCGCCCCAGAGGCGGGCTTCGCGACCATTCGAGGGGAGGGCGGCGGTGGGGGGGCTATCGGTTGGGCGTCGTCCGCAAACAGATCGTCTTCTTCGATATCCTGGGCCTCTTCGACGACCACCTGCGGCGCCTTCTCGTGCGCGGGCATCATGCGCCTCGAGCCAGACCGCCTCGCACTCGCAGCACCGATGGCCCGTCCGAAGCCCGCCTTGTCCAGCCTGATCTCTTTGCCGAAGTCGCCGTCGCCCGCGCGCTTGCCCTCATCCATCGACGGAGCGAGGACGATCTTGTCGACCGTGGCCGATCTTGCCATCGGCCTGCCTGTCGCCTGCTTGCCGCCCGACGTGGCCTTGCCCGTGCTCGCAGGCGCATCGACGATGAGCTCGACGAACCGATCGGACACCTCCATCAGCTTGGACGCAGACGGCGAGTTGCCCCTGCTCAGGGTGCCAACGGCGACCAGCCCCAGCGCCATGGCTGCGATGCCGATGAAGAGCCAGCGCATGTCAGACCTCGTCCATGAGCGCGTCACGCGCGGCCTGCTTACGCGCCCGGCGTACCCGCCAGCCGACGACCAGGCCCAGCACCAAAGGCAGGGCGACGAGCCAGAAGATCTCGTCGTCGCGCAGGTTGCCGAAGATCTCCTTGAGCAGCAGCGCGGCCGCGGCGACCACGGCAAAGAGCACGTCCTTGCGGTCGATCGGGCCGCCGTTGGCGCGGCGCCAGGCCAGCATGAGCAGCGCCAGCAGGGCGATGATGAACAGGATGGTGTCGGTGCTCTCGCCGGGCGCCTCCATGATCTGCATGCTGACGGCGAGCGCGGCCTGGTTGGCGTCCTGCACCGAGCTGACGAACAGGGTCTCGCGCATGTGCTCGTCGGTCGGCAAGTCGGCGCTGGCGCTGCCGGGCCACTTGTCGCGGGCGCCACCCATGCCGCTGTCGGCCAGGTCGGTGTCGGTGTCGAGCACCTTGAGCGCGCTGGGCGTGCGCACGACCCACTTGATGTCGGCGGTGCGCACGTCGGGCACGGGCGCCAGCATGTCGACCGACTGATAGAAGCCGAGCGCGTCGCCGACGACGTCGTAGCTGACCTCGACCATCGTCATCTTGCTGCGGCCGATGGGGATGGCGAGCACGCCGGTGTCGTCTTCGACCGCCTTGACCTTCTCGCCGCTGGTCCGCACGCCGAGCACCTTCGCGCCGTCGGGCAGCTTGAGCTTGAGGAATTGGCGATCCTCGTTGGCGACCGCGTAGGTGGCGCGGGTCACGACGTGGCCGTTGGACAGCACGTGCGTCTCGATCCAGGCGTGGTTGGCGACGGCCGGCAGGGTCTGCACGGTCTTGTTGCGCTTGATGTTGAGGCCCATGCTCCAGGGCGCGCGGGAGTAGGTGTAGGCCAGGCGAATGTCGCTGACTTTGCGCTTCTTGACCTCGTTGGGCAGCTCCTCGACGTCGACCTTGCGCAGGCGCTCGTCGATGTTCGTCGCGGTCAGCTCGAAGTCGGTCTCGGCCTCGACACCGATGGCGCCAGCTTCGACGTCGGCGCCGTGAATGCGCACGTCGGGCAGCGCCAGATCGGTCTGGTCTTTCTTGAAGATGACCTCGAAGTCGACGTTGACCTCGATGGCGCCTTCGAGGCCCTGGGCGAAGTAGATCGCGTATGCGGTGCGGCCCTCGCCGGCGTCGAAGTCGGGGGCCTTCTCTTGCTTGTTCGACTGGGTGGCCTTGAGCGTGGGCGCCTCGATGTTCGCTGGCACCGAGACGTAGACCTTGTCGAGCCGGCCGCTCTTGATGTCGAGCAGCGAGAGCGTGCGGCCGACGAGCTTGCCGTCCTTGACCGAGTACAGGGCGTTGACCTGGGCGTCGAAGCGGGCGTCGCGGGTCTGGGTGGCGGCCACCTTGCTCTTCAGGGTGCCCGGCTTGCCGATGTGCTTGAACGCCTGGCTGACCTTCTCGCGCAGGGTCTTGCGCACGGCGCTGGGCAGCGCGTCCTGGCCCGCCTTGCGCATGCCGGTGACGGTCGCCGGCGCGAAGCCGACCTTGTCGCCGTCGAAGAGCGCGACGACGCCCATCTCGCGGAAGGCGTTGAGCGGCCGCACGACGGGCAGGTCGATCGGGGTGCCTTCGACCGGCGAGACGATGGCCTCGAGCTCCAACTGCAATTCGATCTGACCCTCGGCCTCTTGGCCGAGCATGACGCGCACCTGGCGAGGGGCACCGTCGGTGGCCGGGAAGGTCGGCCAGTCTTCGATGCCCGGCCCGGTGACCTTTGAAAGTTCAGCGTTCTCGGGCAGTTGGATGGGGAGTTCCTTCAGCTTGCCCTTGATGATGTCGTACTTGATCGTCACCTTCGAGCGCAGCACGCCCTCTTGCAGGGTCAGCAGCTGATAGGTCTCGGTGTTGGCGCGCACCAGGTTCTCGGGCGCGGCGCGGGCCTCGATCCAGCGCAGCGTGACGGCGTCGACCGGGGGTAAATGCGCGACCGCCGTAGTGCGGGCGGTGGCGTCGTTGCCCTGAAAAGTCGTGGTTGCCGGCACCGACGGCTCGAACTCGACCGCGCGCTTGCCGGGCACGGTCACGGTGACCTTGGCCATGGGCACGGAGTCGGGGGTGAGGCGAATCTGCGGCTGGCCTCGGCTGCGGTCGATGGCGATGCGGAAGCGCACGTTGAGCACGTGGTTGCCGGGGCGCGCGATGAGGGCGGTGTGCCAGCCGTCATGCACGCGGGTCTGCACCGTGGCGTCGCCCTTGCGCACGTCGATCAGCGCATCACCCACCTGGGTGAGTCGAATTCGGCTGTTGCGTTGGGTGGTGCGGACTTCATAGCGCGCGATGACATCAACGCCATGGCCGCTGTCGTCGGGGGCCAGCGCGTACTCGACGCGGCGCACGAGGTCGCGACCGACGGCGGCGCCCCAGCGCACGGCGACGGCGCGGGTGGCGGGCAGGCTGGCGGTGAGGGTGGCGCCGCTGCGCTTGACGGCCGTCGCGGGCCAGACCTCGGCGTCGGCGTCGACCCCAGTGAGCTGCAGGCTCGCGCCCGCCATCGGAGGCAGCGCGAGCAGCACGAAGGGCGCGCCATCGTCGCCCGTCTGCACGGGTACCAGGTAGCTCAGGCTGACGGTTTGCTCACCGCTCAGCGCCGGCAGCAGGGCGATATGGGCGCCCGAGAGACGCACGAGGGCGGCGGAGTTGCCGCCAATGCTTGCGCTCTCAAGCACCGCGTCGGCCGGCAACAAGGGCACCTCGGCCGGCCCATCACCCACCCCGCGGATGCGGGCCGAGACGCTGACGCGAACCACCTCACCGTCGACGCGCGCGGTGACCGAGCCGCGGCCCCAGGTCACGCGGGTGCCGGCGCGGGCATCAGCGATGCGCATCAACTCGGCGTAGCGCTCGAGCGACAAGCGCACCTGCTCGCTCCCATCGCCCTTCTGGGCAGCAGCGGGCAGGGCGATGAGCGCCAGCAGACAAACGCAGATCAGACGATAGACCAGACTTGGCATGTGATGTCCCATGGGCCGAGTGGGTGAGGGCCGATACATACGAGCCGCAGATCAAATGGATCTACCGCAGCGCATGGTTCAGACCCTCGGCGGCGCACGATGTTCGCGAGCCGCGTACTGAACGCTTGCACGATACGACGGGTTTGTCAGTGTCATGGTCATGATTGCGTCGGTCGCGCATCATACGATCGTCATGACCCCTTGGGCGTCATGAGGCTGGAGGTGGGCGATGCGAGTGGCGGCGGTGCAGTTCAAGCCACCCAAGGGCGAAGGCGAGGCGGCGCGGGCGCGTCTGTGTGCGCTCGCGCGGCGCGCGGCGGTCGGCGCCGATCTGGTGGTGCTGCCCGAGATGGCCGCGACGGGCTACGTCTTCGACAGCCCCGACGCGGTCCGACCGGTCGCAGAAGATCCAGAGGGCCCTACGTTTCAAGCCTTGGCACCGATCGCCCGCGCCGCGGGTGTCTGGATGGTCGGGGGCTTCCCGGAGCGCGCGGGCGCCCAGCTCTTCAACAGCGCCTGGATCATCGACCCCACCGGCGCGCTCAAGGCCGTCTATCGCAAGACGTTGCTCTACGAGGCCGACTTGCCTTGGGCGACGCCCGGCGACTCAGGCTATGTGCGCGTCGACACGCCCGCGGGGGCCTTTGGCGTCGGCATCTGCATGGATCTCAATGATGACGCCTTCATCGAGTGGGTGGCCGGCGCAGACCTGACGGCGCTGGCGTTTCCGACCAACTGGCTGTCACAGCCCGAGGACGGCATCGACGTCTGGGAGTACTGGGCCTGGCGCATGCACGACGCCGCCGAGACTGCGCTGGTCGCCGCGAACACCTATGGACCCGAAGCCGGCATCGCCTTTTGCGGTCGCTCAGTCATCATGCTCGACCGGACGGTGGTCGCGCACGCGCCCGAGCTGGGCGACGGCGTCATTCGGGCGACGTTGCCGCCGCTCAGGTAGCCAACGCGCCGGTCGCCAACGCGCCGGTCGCCAACGCGCCGGTCGCCAACGCGCGGTCGCCAACGCGCCGGTCGCCAACGAGCGGTCGCCAATGAGCGGTCGCCAATGAGCGGTCGCCAACGAGCCGGGCCGGTCGAACGACACGCCTCACGAACGACGAGATTGAAGGGAGGGGGTGGGCCCGCCATCAGCGCCGCGGAGCGCTCTGAGGGAGCGCGCTTTGGGCCATAAGGCGAAGGCCCTTACTTCGAGGCGGGGGCTGCCGGGGCGGGCGCGGGGGCTGGGGCGCTCGCAGCTTCACGCTTCTGGGCGGCCTCGGCAGCGCGCTCCTTGATGGTCTTCTTCTTGGCCGGCTCTTTGACCTCGACGCCGTCCTTGCAGTTGGTGTTCTCGAGGATCACGAAGGCGACGCGGCGGTTTTCGGCGCGGCCCGTGCGGCTCTTGTTGCTCTTGAGCGGCTGCGCTTCGCCGAAGCCCTTCGAGACCAGGCGATCCGATGCGATGCCCTTGCCGGTGATGTATTCGAGGACCGAGCGTGCACGGCGATCGGAGAGGTCGGTGTTGTAGACGTCAGAGCCGCGATCGTCGGTGTGACCCTCGACGCGCACCTTGGTGATGAAGCTGGCGCCCTTGAGCAGGTCGACCAGCTCGTCGAGCAGCCCGAAGGACTTCTTCTTGATGATCGCCTTGTCGGTGTCGAAGAAGACCTTGCCGTCGAAGCTGATCTCTTTGCAGGTCACCTGGATACGACCGCCGGTATCGGGGCAGCCGTCGGTGTCCTTGACGCCGTTGAAGACCTCGGGCTGCAGCGGGCACTGATCGTCAACGTCGAGGATGCCGTCCTTGTCGTTGTCGGGATCGGGGCAGCCGTCTTCGTCTTCGAAGCCGTCCTTGTCTTCGGGATCGAGCGGGCACTTGTCGTTGACGTCGAGGATCAGGTCCTTGTCGTTGTCGGGATCGGGGCAGCCGTCTGCGTCTTCGAAGGTGTCGATGTCCTCGGGGTCCATGGGGCACTTGTCGTTGACGTCGAGGATCGTGTCCTTGTCGTTGTCGGGATCGGGGCAGCCTTCGGCGTCCTCGAAGCCATCCTTGTCTTCGGGCTCGAGGGGGCACTGATCGTCGGCATCCATGAGGCCGTCACCGTCGGTGTCCTTGGGCGGCGGAGCAGGCTCGGCGCGATCGTGCCAGGCGAGGCCGAGCAGGACGCGGAAGTCGGGGGAGCCGTAATCGGGGATGATGCCGACGCCACCACCAGGGGTGATCGCCAAGCCGCCGGCCCAAAAGCGCAGGCCGAGCAGAGCTTCGAGGGGCGCTGCGGCGGGATCGCCGTCCAGCGTCGACGCGGGCGCAGCACCGAAGGCTTCGGCGAGCAGCAGGACGTCCTTGCTGCCGAGCTCAGCGGAGACACCACCGCCGTACGTGATCTCGTTGCCGAGGATCAGGTCGCTGTCGCCGATCGGCTCGTTCTCGGGCCGCAGGCGGAAGCCGCCGTTGAGCGCGATGGTGACGCCGCCGAAGCGGAAGTCGAGGACGAGCTTGGGGTTGACGACGATCTGACCTTCGCCGACGCCGCGCTCCTTGTCGCCGGTGGGGAAGCTGGTCGGCACGCTGATCGCGATGCCGACCGTCTCGCCGCGCTTGCCGCCCAAGAGGCGGAACTTCGGGATCGCGCGCACGTCGCCGAGCGCGAAGCCTTCTTCGCCGCCCAGGGTGGCCTGCAAGTCGGAGCCGGAGACCTGGTTGAGCGGCACGTCGAGGCCAAGCTCGATCCGGTCATGGATCCCGATGACGCCCATGATGTTGAACGTCAACAGGTCCGAGACGATCTCGGTGGCGACGTCGTCGTTGGCGTCGCGCCGCACGAGCGGGTTGGCGCCATAGTTGACGTACAGCGAGGGCACAAAGAGGCCCACTTCTGCGGTCTCCGCGGTCTCGACGCTCAGGATGTTCCAGGTGCCGACTGCCGGCTTGAAGTTCTGGATATCCTGGGCACCGGCTTGGCCGATGCCGAAAGCAGCAATCGCTGCGATTCCCTTGAGCCATGCTCGTGACATATGGGTGTTCCCCCTCATAGGCCGTAGGGTTGAGCCCCCCAGCCTTACTCGTAAAAAAAAAGACGGCACAGTCTGAGCACTGACCTGGGATAGCACAAGAATTTGCGGCTCGGCGCCGCCGTTTGAGCTTCGCCCGCAGTGCAACCTGCCGAAAAGAGGGGGCAATACCCGACATGTGGCCGGACGGGCTGGGTGGATGTATGACGGTGTAGGTTACGTCTTTTGCTGCGCGAGGCTCGGATCGCAAGGAACGCGGCGGCCTGGGATCGGTCTGGTAGCGGGTCGAGAGTTGGGCACCCGGCGCGCACATCGCTGGATGGCTCAGGGCGCTACAGACGTCTAAAACCGCGGCAAATCGTTGATCTCGACCTCTTCGATCAACGTCTCGCCGTCGACGAGTCGCTTGTACTTCTCGCCGATCAACTCGCCGCGATAGAAGAGCGCGATGGAGAGCACATAGTCGCCATCGGGTCGCAAGCCGCCGTCGATCGTCAGCGTGCGCGCGCGGTCGCCATGCACCAGGATCTCGGTCTTGCCGGGTTGGGCGTCGCGCATCTGCTGCTCTTCGAGGGCCAGGATCTCGCGCTGCGGCGTGATGACCGAGAACTCCCAACGGACCTCTTCGATGCCCGCCTCGTCGACGATGCCGAGCAGGTAGTTGAAGGTGAACTCAACCTGCCCAGAGCCCCCCTGCTCGAGGGTATAGGTGGTCTCTTTGAGGGTCGGCAGCACCTCGCGGATACCGTCGCGCAGCTCGTCCTTGACGACGCAGCCACTCAGGCCGATCACGAGTCCCAGGGCGAGCAAGATGCGAATCATGAGGGCTCCTCGATTGAGCATGGCGGCGCCAGCGATTGAGCGTGGCGGCGTCCAGCGACCAGACGGTATCAGAACTGTCGCACGTCGTGCACCCGCGGGCCGACCAGCGATTGGCGCAGCGCCGACCCCAGCCATGAGACGCCAGCCCAGGCCTGATTCGGCGCGCTGACCACCACGGCGATCGTCGGATCGGCGGGGCCCAGATCGCATACATCACTGCACACGATCGGGTGGCGCTTCCAGGCACCGGGTCGGCCGCGGCGCACGCGCAATACGAGGTCGGTCTTGCTGTGCAGAATGACGCGCCCGGCGTGCACCTTGAGCGTCAGCGGCGGCGCCACATGGCCCTTCTCGCAGGGCGCATCGGCCGCCTCGAACGGATACGCGCGCTCATCGGCCAGCGCGACCGTCGCCGCGACATCTGCGGTGCAGGCGGTCATACCGAGCCAATCGGACACGTCAATGCCGGGCGCGCCGATGTCGATGAAGTCGCCGGTCCCGAGCCGGCGCAGCAGCGTGAAGCCGCCTTCGATGCCCAAATCGACGGTGTCGAACGGCTCCGAGAGCGTCGGCCCGTCGATGCTGTCCCAGATCAAGCCCTCGACCAGCTCTTCGCGATGCCCGCCGCGGGGCGTGTCGTCGGTGGTGCCGCGCAGCGCGTCGAGCGCCTCGCCGTTGATCGTCATCGCCTCCATGTCGATGTGTCGGGTGGCGTCGATGAAGGTGTCGACCACGTCGGGGGCGCCGCGAACCAGGCCGGCGAACGCATAGGCGACGCCCTCTCCAAAGGCCAGCGCCGGGCTGACGACGCGATCGCGATGCGAGCCGCCGGGTGACGAGTCGGCGCTGAAGTGGGCCATGAACCAGTGCCAGAGCTCATGGAGGATGATGACGTCGTCGTACTCGTCGGTGTCTTCGATGGCGCCCGCGAGGCGCACCGCGTTGTCGGCGTAGCAGGAGCCACAGCCATGCGCGACGCCGGGCTGCCAGCGATACGTCAGCGTCGGCGCCGTGCCGTCGACATAGGGCGCGAAGAACGCGAACGCGCCCACCGCGACGTCGATGATGTTGAGCGCGCCCCCGATGGCGGCGTCGACGGGCGCGATGAGCTGGATGCCGTCAAACTCTGATCCGCCCGCGAAGGCCGGCGTCGCGACGGCGTAGCGCAGGTTGGCGTCGACATCGCGCACCTCGACGGCCTGCTCGCCCACCAACCCCACCGAGACGGCCCGTACGATGTGGTCACCCGGTTGCGCGCCAAACTCGAGCCCGAAGGCGCCGACGTCATCGGTGAAGGTGTGGGCGACCACGGCGCCATCGACGACGCGGACGGCCTCGATCCGGGTGTGCCGCGCGGGCTTGAGTGGGGTGTCGCCGGTAAACCCGGCGTTGTCGAAGGCCTTGTCGGTGTATTGCGCGCGCCCGCTGACGCGTGTCTCTTCGGCGTCTGCGGTGTCGAAGAGCGTCGCCTCCAGGGCGAACTGGCCGACCGCGCGCCGATAGCCGTAGACCTCGATGCGCAGCCGGCGCGCGGTCTGGTCTGTGGGCAGGCTGACGCGCTCGACGTCGGCGGCGGTGGCTGACTCGGCCACTGGATCGGCGCCCGGCGCATCAAAGACTGACAGCTCCAAATCGCCGAGGCGATGCGCGAACGTCAGCGCCACGCTCGCTTCGAAGCCTGCGGGTACGTCCAGCGCGAACCACGCCGATTGGTCGCGGCAAACCTCGCCATCGACGGCGACACCGGGCACCAGCGTGAGCGCGTCGGCGGGATCGGCCGCGCCACACTGCCCGAGGGCCTGCATGTCAACGGCCTGATCGGGGCCCAGATCGGGCGCCGCGTCGATCCCAAAATCGGCGCCCATATCGACGAGCGCCAAGTCGGCTTCGGCGTCGGGCAGGCCCTGATCGAGCAGCGCGTCCGCGGGCTGCGCGTCGACCGGGTCGAGCACGGGATCCGCGTCGTCACAGGCGCCCATCAAGGCCAGAAGAATCACGAGAGAGCGGGCAGGAGCGATGCGCATAGGCCTGTGGTACGTCGCGCCGGGCGACCAATGTAGCGGACGGTCAGAGATCGACGCTCAGCGACGTCAGCCAGCGACGATCTTCAGCACCGACAGTCAGCGATCGGCGCGCGCGGCGTCTTGAGCGAGGGCGCCCGCTGGCCGCCAGGCGAAGCGAGGGATGGGATCCCCGCCGTCCAGCAACGACGCGACCCACTCGCCGATCAGCGGCGTGAACTTGAAGCCATGCCCGCTGCCGCCGCTGGCCACGATGACGCCCGGGCGATCGGGGTGGCGATCGATCAGAAAGTGCCCGTCGAACATGTCGCTGTACGCGCAGCTGTGGGTGTTGGCGATGGGCGCGTCGGCCAGCGCGGGCAAGGCGTCCGAGAGGAAGCTGCGCAGTCGGGCCTTGAGCTCAAGCGGGACGCGGCGCGCGGCGTCGGGTGCCTGTCGCCGGCCTTTGCCGTGATGGGCGATCTTGAGGCGACCGTCGGGCAGCGCCGGGAAGCCATACCATCCGGTGCGCGTGACGTCGGCGCCAAACACCGGGTGCCGCTGCGCCCGCCACCGACCGGGCGTGTTTGGCTGTAGCAGGAACATCGACTGCACCGTGGCCCAAATGCGATCGGCCAGCTCGGGCAGCAGGGTGGGCGTCCAGGATCCCGCGGCCACGACGATCACGTCGGCTCTCAGGCGCGCCTCGGCCGTCACGACCGCGTGGTCTTCGATGCCCAGCACCTTGACGTGTGTACGCACTCGCACGCCGGCCTTCATCGCGTCGCGCGCCAGCTGCCCGACGACCGCACCGGCCTCGGCCCAGCCGCCCATGGCGTTGACGTATCCGCAGTCGAACCGGCCCGGCGCCCATTGCGGGAAGCTGGCCTGAATCTCGGCCGCGTCCATCCACTGTACGGGGGCGCCGCGCGCGGCGAGCGCCTGATATGATTGGGCTTCGAACCCGATAGGCGCGGCGCCCAGCGGCGACGTGCCCAGCGTCGAGTTGCCCAGCATGGCGACGCCGGTCTCGTGATACAGCGGGCGCGGCCAGCGGGTGTTCCAGGCGCGCCACCGCGCCAGGGCGTCCATCATCAGGTCGGTGTACAGGGCGTCGTCGCCGTAGCCGGCGCGCACCGCTTTGCTCACGTCGGTCGACGCCGCCAGCGGATGGGGGATCTCGCCGGTGTCGAGCACCGTGACCGCCATCCCGCGCGCCCGGATCGCCAGCGCTGCCGAGAGCCCCCAGGCCCCACCGCCGATGATAATGATCTGTCGCTGTGTCGCCACATGAGGAGCGTATACTGCGCCCCACTTGCCCGCCAGCCACCCGAGGTGCCCCATGCGCGTTCTGCTCGCCGATCGTCTGCCCGATGCCGCCCGCCTTCGCTTGATGGGTGCGGGGTTTACCGTGCACGCCGATGCCACGCTGTCGGGTGATGCCCTGCGCGACGCCCTCGCCGCCCATCAGCCCGACGTGCTCGTGGTGCGCTCAACCAAGGTCACGGCCGCCCATCTGGGCGCGACCTCGGGCTTGCAGTTGGTGGTGCGCGCCGGCGCGGGGGTCAACACGATCGACCTCGACGCGGCGTCGGCGCTGGGCGTCTTCGTGAGCAACTGCCCGGGCATGAACGCCGTGGCGGTCGCCGAGTTGACCTTCGGGCACATCCTCAACGCCGACCGGCGCATCGCTGAGCAGGTGGCGGATCTGCGCGCAGGTCAGTGGCGCAAGAAGGCGTACGGCACCCTGCAGGGGCGCGGCTTGAAGGGGCGCACGTTGGGGGTGCTGGGCTGCGGCAATATCGGCCGAGCGGTCATCGCCCGCGCTTTGGCCTTCGAGATGGAGGTGATCGCCTGGTCGCCCAGCCTC
>JBNMOZ010000009.1:0-27196 GCA_051276005.1 Bradymonadia bacterium
GGTCGCGCTGACGACGCCCTCGCCTCCGTGAAAGAGTCGGCCACCGTGGTGATGCAGCCAGTGTGCGGCGCGGTTGAGGACCCAGCGGACGAGTGGGCGGTGCATGGCGAGCTCCGAGGCATGAGGGCGAGAGGTGGGCGTGACACCTTCCCCATCGGCCGCGCGGCGCCGGTGTCGCAGACAAAATCAGAGATCGTTGGAATCGTTCCGAAAAAAGTCGCGGGTCTGGTGCGCACGGGCGCCGGGGCCACCCAGGGCCTGATCTGCATCGCCGACACCGATGGCGCTGCGCCGACGGTCGACCGGGTGATCAATGTCGACCCTGCCCACAAAACGACGCGCATCGCCGAGTCGGCGCTTGAATTGGACAGCGCGAATCTCGACTTTGACGGGCCACCTGAGGACGTGCACTTCGCCGACGTCACCGAGATCGACATCGAGGAGAAGCCGCGCACCGTCAACGATCTGTAGGCGTTTGACCGACCCGCGGGTTGACTTCCATGAACGCCAAAAGGTAAGAGAAGCCGCTTTTCTCCGCCATCGAGGGGGCCATGGCACGCGCCGCAGATCCGACCAAGCCCGAGCCCGTCGCGTCCATCGCGCAGGACCTCGCGTCGCTGGTCAAACCAAACGTCACCCTGCTGGTCGTGATCACCACCGCTGGTGGTCTCTGGCTGGCGCCTGGCGCGCTCAGCTGGACCCGGTTGCTGGCCACGCTCGCCGGGACCGTCCTGATCGTCGCCGCCGCCAACGCGCTGAACTGCTATTTGGAGCGCGACAGCGACAAGTACATGGCGCGGACCAAGAATCGGCCTTTGCCGGCGGGGCGCATGAACCCGTCGGTCGCGTTGTGGATTGGCGCAGCAGCCGCGCTGGCCTCTGTGCCGATGCTCACCGTGCTCGTCAACCCCGTCACCGGTATCCTCGCCGCCATCGCGCTGGTCAGCTACGTCTGGGTCTACACCCCAATGAAGCGCGAGAGCCCGCATGCTGTGATCGTGGGATCGATCCCCGGCGCGATGCCGCCGCTGATGGGGTGGACCGCCGTCACGGGCAGCATCGAATGGCCAGGCTTGGTGCTCTTCGGCATCCTCTTCATCTGGCAGATCCCCCATTTCATTGCGATCTCGATGTACCGCCAACAGGAATACACCCGCGCAGGCATCCCGACGGTGCCGGCCGAGTACGGCTCGACGACGGCGCGCTGGCACATGATCGGCTGGTCGCTCTTGCTGCTGCCCGTCAGCTTGGCGCTGGTGCCCTTCGGCATCGCGGGCAACATCTACCTGGCCATCGCGGGGTTGCTGGGCGTGGGGTTGCTGGGCTTGGCGATTCGTGGTCTGTGGACCAAGGCGCCCAAGGCCTGGGCGCGCACCTATTTTCTGTACACGCTGGCCTACCTGACCCTGTTGTTCGCCGCGCTGCTGGTGGACGCTGGGCCGCTGCATGGGATTTGACCTCGATGGTTGATGCGCCGCTGCTGAGGGTCGCCGATTTACACGTTGCCTACGGCCGCAGAGAGGTCCTGACGGGTCTCAGCTTCGAGGTCCGCCCGGGCGAGGTCTTCGGCCTCCTCGGCCCCAATGGCAGCGGCAAGAGCACGACCTTCTCGGTCTTGACCGGCCTGCTTCGACCCAAAAAATGCACGCTGACCTTCGCGGGCCAGCCGGTGCAGCCGGGCGCGCGCAGCTTGAGGGCCCAGATTGGCGTCGTCTTTCAGAAGCCCAGCCTCGATCCGAACATGACCGGGCGCGAGAACCTGGCGATGGCCGGCGCGCTGCACGGCGTCAAAGGCGACGCGGCCAAAGAGCGTATCCGCCAACTGCTGCGCTTCGCCGACCTGAGCGATCGCGCCGACGAGACCGTCAAGACGCTCTCAGGCGGCATGCGACGCCGGCTCGAGCTGGCCCGCAGCCTGATGCACAGCCCCAAGCTCCTCATCATGGATGAGCCCACGACGGGCCTCGACGAGGCGTCGTTTCATCGCACTTGGCAGCGGCTGCACCAGCTGCGCGACAGCGAGGGCTTGAGCATCCTGTTGAGCACCCATCGCCCCGAGGAGGCGGCGCATTGCGATCGCCTCGCCCTCATCAACAACGGTGACGTGGTGGCCTGCGATACGCCGGCTGCGCTGCAAGCCGCGGTGGATGGTGACGTGATCAGCGTCTATGGGCGCGACCCCGAAGACATCGCCAATACGCTGCGCGAGGCGCTCGATGTGGCGCCGCGTCTGATTGATGGGGGCTGCACTTTCCGCTGCAAGGCGGGGCATACGCTCATCCCGAGGGTCGTCGAGGCGCTGCCGCGTGGGCGACTGCGCGCCGTCAACCTCAAGCGCCCGTCGCTGGCCGACGTGTTCCTCAAGCTCACCGGCGAAGACCTCGATCAGGAGGACGCATGAGGTGGCCACGCATGCGAAATCCACGCATCAGAGGAGTCGGGGTATGAGTCTGGGTCAAGAGACCGCGACCATCGGCGTCCTCTGGAAGCGCGACCTCAAGCGCTTCGTGCGGCAACGCTCACGGCTCGTCGGTGCGCTGGCGCAGCCGCTGCTCTTCTGGCTGATGATCGGCGGCGGCATGGCCTCGACGTTCAGCCTGACCACGGCCGGCGACCTGGGCTACATGGAGTACTTCTTTCCCGGCATCCTGTTGATGATGGTGCTCTTCGCCAGCATCTTCGGCACGATCACCGTGATCGAGGATCGCAACGAGGGCTTCTTGCAGTCGGTGCTCGTCGGGCCGGGCTCACGGGCGTCAATCGTCATTGGCAAGTCGTTGGGGGTCGCCTCGGTTGGGCTGGTCCAGGCGGCGCTCTTCTTGGTGTTCCTGCCGTGGTCCGGCGTCGACATTGGCGGCATTGACTGGCTCGCCTTGGGCGGCATCATGGTCGTCAGCGCGGTGGGCCTGGCGGCGTTCGGCTTCGCGTTGGCCTGGTGGATCAACTCCAGCACTGGCTATCATGCGATCATGAGCATCCTGCTGCTGCCGGCGTGGGTGCTCTCGGGCGCCATGTTTCCGGTGCCCGCCGGTGAGGGGATCCTCAGCGGCATCATGAGCTACAACCCCATGAGTTATATGGTCAATGGGGTACGCCACGCCTTCTACCGAGCGATCCCCGCCGGCACGACGATGGGCGAAGCCGCCTGGGTCGATTGGGCGGTCGTCTGTGGCTTCGCGGCGCTGTCGATCGCTTGGGCAACGCGGATCTGCTACCGCAAGCGCTGACCGGGTCACGCACGGCGCGCACGGCTCAGCGCGGCGGCCATCGCCGCGGGCTGCGCACCACGCAGCGCATCTCTTTAGACTTCAACCACTCGGTCAGCGACGACCGCACGTTCGGCGTGCAGGTGAAGCGACGCTCGCGCGCCAGGTGAAACCCATATGTCGCGCGGGCCGCCTTGACCGCGATGGCGGGGTCGGTGAACGGATCGCGGTGATCGTCGCCCGACAGGTCGAGCGCTGCGGTCTCAAGCACGCCATCGAGGACGAGCCCTGGCGGCCAGCCGGGCCAAGCATCAGGCCAGGCCGCGCGCGGGCTGCGCAACGGGCCGATGATCCCGCGGGTGACGCGCTCGACGGTGAAGGCGGGCTGGTCGGCCAGGGCGACCCAGATGAGCTCGGCGCCCAACCCGGCCGTGCGAAACACGAGGCCACGCAGCGCCTCGGTCGGCTCGGCGATGTCGGCATCGAGGCGGGCCAGACCGGCACCGCGTTGCGTCACGTCGACGGTGACCCGGACCCAGCGACCGTCGGCCAGGAGCTTGTCGAGCACCACCCGCAGCCAGGCAGTGTCGCCGTCTAGACGCCGCACCTGGACGTCGATCGCGTCGAGCCGTTGCGGCACTCCGGTGTCGCGCAGCCGCGCGTAGTGATCGAAGCGCGCGAGCTGCGCGTGGTCGACAGGCAGGCCTCGGGCGGCCGCCTTGTGCGCCAGGACGGCGCGCTCGCCCAGCCTCGCCAGGCCCCCCTCGGCCAGCGCGGCGTCGCTCGCGATCTGCTGCCAGCAGGCGTAGGTCGGCAGGCCGGTGGGTTGCAGCGGTATCTGGTCGGTCTCAAGCAGGTGCGACATCGCGGCGAGCGTCGCGCCCACATCGCGGGTGTTCGGCCATTGTTGACTCAGGCGCGCGCCCTGGAGGAGCGCGGCGCCCTGACGAATGAGGTCGGCATCGGCGAAGGGGTGCATGCGAGCAGTCTGACATGTCATGTCGTGCGGGTCGACGGGGCTGAGGTGCCGGCGTCTACAGGGCTGAAATGGCCGCTGTATCAGGGTTTTTGAGCCAATTTCTCGCGGGCCGACACGCGGCTCGCACATTGCCGCACATGTAGCTAATTGTCTTTTCCTGTCAACGGGTTGCGGTCCAGGTCTGGGCCATTTTTCATTGAGCATGACCACGTCGATTCTGCTACCGTTGCATCGGTTGAGTACAGTGCGCGACGGTATTGAATTCAGGCTTGGTTGAGGCTGCATGAACTCCTGGGATGACGGAGAAGGCGAGGTGCAGGTCGTCGTGCACCGGGGTACGTCCCGCGCGCCGTCTGCTGGTCCCGAGCCACAGCCTGACCGTCCCGAGTCACAGTCGACCCCCGCCGGCTCCGGTGAGGGGCCAGTGCGCCCAATCCGCCGCAGCATCGCGCCGAGCTCGGCGTCAGTTGGCCGCGCCCGGTCGCCAAGCCGAGCACCTGCGTCGCGCGACAGCGCACCCCAATCGGTGACCCATACGTCGTCGCCCATGGCCAGCGGACTGCATCGGTCAGCATCGGTCCATCGGCGGTCGGAGGCGCACGCACCGCGCGTGGCCCGCCCCGAATCTGCCGCGCCCATCATTCAGAGATCCGTCGCCGTTGCCCGGCCCAGGCTGGCGCCGCGGGTTGACCTGCGCGGGCATTGCCTGGACCGAGAGCGCCTCGCGGGCGTCGATTTGACCGGCGCGGATCTGAGTGGCGCGTCGTTGGTCAGCACCGACTTGCGCGGGGCCTGCCTTCGCGGCGCGATCTTGTCATCGGCGCGCCTCAACGGCGCCGATCTCACGGGCGCTGATCTTACCGGGGCAGTGCTCGTCGGGGCGTCGATGCGTGGCGCGAGCCTGCAGCG
The DNA here is from genome assembly GCA_051276005.1 of Bradymonadia bacterium. Taxonomy (GTDB): domain Bacteria; phylum Myxococcota_A; class Bradymonadia; order UBA7976; family UBA1532; genus JBNMOZ01. The sequence goes on from JBNMOZ010000009.1 coordinate 5,095, forward strand.
CGCGACGTTGCGCGACGCCGACCTGCGCTGCATCAACGGCGCGGGCCTTGACGCTCGAGATGTACGCATCGAGCGAACACGCATGTGGGGGGCGCGGCTGGCGAACGCCGATCTGCGCAACGGCACGCTCAAAGATGTCGGTCTGCGCGGCGCGTTCCTCGACGCCACGCTGCTCGACGACACGCGCATCGAGGATGTCGATCTGACCTTCGCGTCCTTGCGACGCGCCCACCTGCGCCGCAGCATCGTGCTGCGATCCGATCTGCGCGCGGCTCGCTTTGACGACGCCAGCCTCGAAGGCGCGCGGTTCGAGCTTGTCGATCTGCGCTACGCCAACCTCAACGGCTGCGACACTTCAAGCTGCATCATGGTGTCGATCACACAGCTGTGATTCGACGCCACGCGGTCGGTGTGGCTGCCTATCGGTCGGCCTGCCACGCCGCGAATTGCGACGCGCTGAGACGCAGCAGGTCACCCATCACCAAGTGCAGGTCGACCAGATGCAGGCCCCACCCGGTGGTCAAATCACCAATGATGTCATCGGCACGCGGGTCTTCGGGGTCGGCATTGACCGTCAACTCGAGATAGTCGAATTGGCCCTGCGTGACGCACTCGGCTGAGAGCAGGCCGGGCACCTTGAAGTGCGGGGTGGGGATCACAGGTGCGCCGTCAGGGTCCGCAAAAGGGCTGACGTCACTGCCCATGAACCCGGCATAGAATCCCATCACCTCGACGGGGAAGAGCGCGTCGAGGCGCGTCGGATCGCCGCCCAGCGCGGCCGGGTTGACGCACGCCGACCGCAGCCCGCCCGATACGGGCCCCCCGAAGAGCGCGCCGGGCTCGGGCGGCACGCTGGCGCGATAGGTGGCGTATGAGACCACGCAGCCATGCTGATCGGGCGCGGTGCACAGCGGCACGTTGCCGAATGTGCCGCCGATGTCGCCATCGCGGGGCACGCCGACGCTGTTGCCGATGAGATAGGCCGAGACCATCAGCCCGCGCGCGTCGGCGTCGCCGTCGATCTCCTGCGCGATGAGCGTGCGCAGATGCGCCGCCCCCTGGGAGTGCCCGATGAGAATGACCGGGCGGTTTGGGTTGTCGGCCCGATACTGCTGCCACGCGCGCTTGACGTCGGCATATGCGAAGGCGAAGTCCGCTGCATTGCGGGCGATGAGGCCGGTGATGGTGACCTGTCGATAGACCGGCGCGAAGACGCGACACAGTTGGCTGAACGGCCCAGCATGCTCGTGCACGATGAAGCGCTCCTCGACGTTCGGCAGCCGGTCGGCGTTGGAGCCGCCGTCGAGGCTCGTGGTCGGATAGACGTAGAAGCAATCGACGGCAGGGGCCTCGGCGACCGCGTGCGGTGCAGGCGTCAGTGTGCCGTCGGCGGCGACGATGGTCGCGTCGAGGCCAGCCCGGCAGATGTCTTCGTCCAAGTCGGGATGGCACAACCACAGCTCAAGATCGGCGTAGGTCAGCTCGGGGGGCGTCGCGTCCGGCATTGCGTCGGTAGCGGCCGCATCGAGCAGGGCGTCCGCCGTCGCGTCTGAGAGCGCCACGCACAGCGCGCCGTCAGCCGGGCCAACATCAGTCCCAGTGGCATCCGCCGGTGCGGCGTCCTCGGTCGTCGGTGGGGCGTCCTCGGAGGTGTCATCGCATGCGCCCAACAGGACCGATGCAAGCAGCGAGAACCACAGCGTATATTGCCTCTTCATCGTCTACTTATAGCCGATTTTGTCGGACGAGTTGAGCGCCGAGAGACAGGTGTGGCAACATCACGCACTTGGGGGATGCATGACGATATTTGCAGTCGAGTTCATCGCACGCCGCGCGACGCTGGCGATCGCCCTCATGGGCCTGTTCGGGTGCGCGGAGTTGGTGCCCGACGTGGCGGCAATCGACGCTTCATCGATGGGTGGCGCCGGCGGCGACTTAGGCGGTCAAGGCGGTCAAGGCGGTCAAGGCGGTCAAGGCGGCGCCGGCGGCATGGGCGGCATGACCGGCGTTGGTGGCGCAGGCGGTATCGGCGAGGGCGGCGCAGGCGGTGGTCCCGTTGATCCCCTCGATTGCGAGATCGTGCCCCAGGCGGCCACGGCGCGGCTGCTGACCCGCACTGAGTATGACAACACCGTGCGCGATGTGCTCGGCGACGCTACGCGACCCGCGCGGGTGCTGCCGGTGCCCAACTCCGTGCTGGGGTTCGACAATAACGCGGAGTTCCATCGCGCGACCCCCGCGGGCGTGCAGGGGTTCTTGGATCTGGCGGATGACGTGGCCACCCGCGCGGTGGCCGAGGGGCGTGTGCCCGCGTGCGGCGATGAGCCCGAGGCCTGCGTCGCCGCGCTCCTCGATGGGCTCGGGCGGCACCTGTTCCGCCGCACCCTGCGCGCTGGCGAGGCCCAGATCTTCTCAGAGTTGTACGTGCAGATCGCGAACGCCGATGGGGCCGCGGCCGCGACGCGGCTGGTCGTCTCGGGCCTGCTGCAATCGCCGCAGTTTCTCTATCGGGTCGAAGAGATCGGGCCTGATGAGGTCGAGGGGGCAGCGACGCCGCTCAGTGGCCCCGGCCTCGCCGGCCGTCTGGCGGCATTCCTGTGGGCGAGCACCCCCGATGAGGCGCTGCTCGACGCGGCAGAGCGGGGCGATCTGGCCACCGCTGACGGCGTGCGCGCTCAGGTACAGCGCATGCTGGCCGATGCACGCACCCGCGACAGCGTGCATCACTTCCACCGGCAGTGGCTGCACCTCGACGCCCTCGACACGCTGGTCAAGGATCGCGTCGAGGACTTCCCCGGTGGCGCTGACGGCTTGCGCACGGCGTATGCGCGGTCGATGCAGGCGTTCATCGAAGACGCGTTCTGGCAGCCCGACGGGGTCGAGGCCTTGCTGTCATCGCCCACAGTCTACCTGACGCCCGCGCTGGCGGCGCTGCTCGACATCGAAGCGCAAGGCGACGACGTGATGGCGGTGGAGCTGCCTGAGGACCGCGCCGGATTGCTCACCCAGCCGGCGCTGCTCGCGGCGTTGGCGCATCCCGATCAGACGTCGCCGATTCATCGCGGCATCTTCGTGCGGGAGCGCATTTTGTGCCAGACGCTGCCGGACCCGCCGCCCAACCTGGTCATCGATCCGCCCGATCCCGATCCCAACGCCACGACCCGCGAGCGCTTCGCCCAGCACACCGAGGCCGCGACCTGCCAGGGCTGCCATACGCTCATCGATCCCATTGGTTTCGGCTTCGAGGGGTATGACGAGCTGGGCAAGCGGCGCCGAATGGAGAACGGCCGGCCGATCGACGACTCGGGTGCGGTCAACGACGCCCGCGCCGAGTTGGACGGCCCGTTCGTCGGCGCAGTGGAGCTGGCCGTTCGCCTGAGTCGCAGCGATGAAGCGCGCAAGTGTATGGCAACGCAATGGTTTCGGTATGCCATGGCCCGCGGTGAGACGCGCGGCGATCGCTGCGCAATGCGGCGGCTTCAGGCCCGGCTGGTCGAGCAAGGCAGCTTCCTGGACCTGCTGGTCGAGATGGCTGCGAGCGACGCGCTGCGCATGCGACCCGGCGTGGTGATCGGTGACGTGCCGCCGCTGGTCTTCGATGAGGTCGAGCCTGAGCCTGACGCCCCGCCGCCCGACGCGGGCCGCGCGCCGTTCGGGGTCCTTGATGAGGTTCTGCCCGAGGGCATCGCGCGGGGTTGGAGCTTCGACCCCGACGACACCCGTGCGCCCACACTCATCAACCTCTACCTCGACGGCGACGCCAACGGCGGTCTCTTGTTGGGCGGCTTTCGTGCCGACGTGCCGCGCGCCGACGTCAACGCCGCGCACCCCGACGCGCCTGGCGATCATGGCTTTCGCATCGTGTTGCCCGACACCGCCCTCGACGGTCGACCGCATGTGCTGACCGCCGTGGCCGTCAACAGCGGCGCGGGCGGCGACACGGTGTTGGACAACAGCCCGATGGACTTCCGCGCGGGCCTCAACGCGAACCCGCCCGCAGAACCAAATCCGCCCGCCGACCAGCACTTGCCGCAAGGGTTCTTGGACGGTATCAGCGCGGTGGGCCGCGTCAACGGGTGGGCGCTGGATCGCGACGTTGTCGGGCGCCCCATCGAGGTGCACCTCTACTTGGACGGCTCGCCCTACGACGGCGGCGAGCACCTGGGCAGCACGCTGACGGGCTCTCCACGCGGCGACGTCAACACCGTCATTGGACATCCGGGCGATCACGGGTGGCACTTTGAGTTGCCGCCCCGGGTCTTCGACGGCGCGGAGCACACGCTGCGCGCCTATGCGTTCAACGCAGGCCAACCCGGCAACGTCATGTTAAGCCGCTCGCCGTTTACCTTCCGATTGGAGGCCCGCTGATGCGCCGTCCACCGCACAGTCTGACGCGAAGTGCCCTGACGCGCAGTGCCCTGACGCGAAGTGCCCTGACGCGAAGCACCCTGACGCGACGTGCCCTGCTGCAGGGAGCCACTGGCGCGGCGCTCGCGCTGCCTTTGCTGCAGTCGCTGCCGGCGCGGGCCCAGGCCGCGGCCTTCCCCAAGCGTCTGGTCATCTGGTTCACGCCCAACGGCTTCAACCCCGAGACGTGGTTCCCGGCGGCCGGCAGCACTGAAGACGACTTCACGCTTGGCAGCGTTCTGGCGCCCCTCCAGGTGCATCAGCGGCGCTTGATCATGACCAGCGGGCTCAACTTGCGCTCTGCCGAGGTTGGACCGGGCGAGCCGCATCAGAAGGGCATGGGCGCGGTGCTTACGGGCACTCATCTGCAGCAGGGCGACTTCATCGGCGGTGATGGATCCCGGGCGGGGTGGGGCAACGGGCAGTCGATCGATCAGTATCTCGTCGAGCGCATCGGTCAGCAGACGCGCCTCCCAAGCATCGAGATGGGCGTGCGCGTGCGGGGCAGCGAGGTGCGCCACCGCCTCAACTACCGCGCCGCCGCGACGCCCTTGCCGCCGATCGAGTCGCCGCTCACGGTCTGGAATCGGCTGTTTGCGAACCAGATGCTGGGTGATCAGGCGCAGAACCGGCAGATCCGCGACCGCCGCTCCGTGCTCGACGCCGTGCGCAGGCAGTTCGCGCAGCTGCGCACCAAGGTCACCCCCGAAGACCGCCTCAAGCTTGACGCCCACGCGACGATGGTGCGCGACATTGAGCGGCGTCTATTGCTGCCGCTGCCGGGGGAGTTCTGCGCGCCGTCCGACGAGCCGCCCCTGATCAATCCCGGCGACGAGAACAGCCTGGCCCCCACCGTCGATCTCAACATCGACCTGGCCGTCGCGGCGCTGGCCTGCGATCAGACCCGCATCATCACTTTGCAAAACTCCAGTGGGGCCAACAACATTCGGTTCCCCCACCTCAACAGCAACCCCGACGATCACCAGTTGAGTCACGCGGGACCAGCGGCCGGTGACTCGCGCAACGAATGGGCGCGGCGTCAAACCTGGTATGCCGAGAAGTTTCGTCGCCTGCTCGACGGCATGGCGAGCGTGCGTGAAGGCGAGGGCACGCTGCTCGACAACAGCTTGGTGCTGTGGTGCAGCGAGCTGGCGCAGGGCGCGACGCACAGCCACGACAATATGCCGTTCCTCATCGCAGGCAGCTGCGGAGGTGCGCTGCGGACCGGTCGCTGGGTTCAGTTTGGCGGGCGCAATCACAACGACTTGCTGATGACGATCGCGCAGGCCTTCGGGCACCCGGTCGACAGCTTTGGCGACCCGAACTACTGCACCGGCGTGCTCGACACTCTGCTCGCCTGAGGCGCCTGGAGCGCCGCCAGGCCCTCCGCCGCACTGCTCACTCTGGGCGGTGCGTCTTAAACCAATCGACCGTCTCGGCGATCCCATCACTCAGGCGCACCTTCGCCTCGAAGCCGAAGGCCTTGGCCCGCGACGTGTCGAGGCTGCGACGCGGCTGACCGTCGGGCTTGCTCGTGTCCCAGCGCAGCTCGCCAGCATAGCCCGTCGCCGTCGCGATGGTCTCGGCGAGCTGCTTGATCGGGGTCTCGACGCCGGTGCCCAGGTTGACGGGCGCGGGGTGGTCATGTCGTGCGGCCGCCAAGACGATGGCGCGCGCGCAGTCGCGCACATGCAAAAACTCGCGACTCGGCGTGCCGCTGCCCCAGTTGGTCACCGCGGGTGCTTTGGCCTCGGTGGCCTCGACATAGCGCCGGATCATGCCCGGCACGACGTGGCTGTTCTCGGGATCGAAGTGGTCGCCGGGGCCGTACAGGTTCGCCGGAATGAGCACCACGCCCGACTGCCCGTACTGCTGCTTGTAGGTCACGACCGCCTCATGCAGCAGCCGCTTGGCCATGCCGTACGGGCCCGTCGCACCCACTGGCTTGCCGTCCCAGATCGTCTCTTCGCGCAGGGGAATCGGCGCCGCCTTCGGATACGCGCAGGTGGTGCTGATGAGTACGAACTTCTGCAGGCCGACGGCGCGCCCCTCCTCAAGCAACATCAGCCCCATCAGGGCGTTCTCGTAGAGAAACCGCCCCGGGTTTTTGACGTTCGCGCCGATGCCGCCGCACGCCGCGGCCAGATGGATCACCAAGTCGGGGGTCTGCTCGGCGTACATGCGCCGCACGTCGGCCTGCTCGATCAGGTTGTAGGCCTGACGCCCGACCGCCACGACGTCGGCGCCGCTGAGCGTCAGCAGCCGACAGACATGCGCGCCCAGAAAGCCGGTACCGCCGGTGACGACGACGGATCGCCCGCGATAGAAGTCGGCGTCGACGGCTTGCAGCGCGCTCCTGGGGCTGTCCGCGCTCATAAGGCCGCCAGCGCCTTGAGGCTGTGATCGGCATACCAGCGCGCGGTCTTTGCCAGGCCGGCCTTTAGGTCGACGGCCGGCTCGTAGCCGATGCCCTGCAGCTTGGTGATGTCGGGGCAGCGACGGTTGGTCCCGCCGGCGCGCAGCGGCCCCGGCTGAATGTTCAGCGCGATGCCCAGCGCTTCGCCCAGCCCCTCGATGAGCGCGCGGATGCTGACCTCGTGCTGGGTGCCCAGGTGGTAGATCTCGCCAGCGCCCCCGTCGAGCCCGGCGATGCGCGCGCCGGCCGCGCCGTCGGTGATGTAGCAGAACGCGCGCGTCTCGCTGCCGTCGCCCTGAATCGGCAGGTCGATCGTGGTCTTGGTGAGGCCATCGCTGAGCCGCACGATGCGGTCGACGACCTCGGGGATCACATGCTCGAAGCCCATATCGGGCCCATAGATGTTATGCGGCCGAAAGATGACCGTCTCCAGGCCCCGATGTCCGCCCAGATGCAGAGCCAACAGCTCCGACGCGATCTTGCCGCCGCCGTAGCTGAAGCGTGGGTTGGTGATGTCGGGGATCATCAACCGCTCTGACTCGTTCGTCGGCACATGCGTCGGCTGGTTGTAGGTCTCGCTGGTGCTCGCGAGCACATAGCGCTTCACGCCGGCGTCCAGCGCCGCTTCGACGGTGTTCAGCGCGCCCTTGATGCCCACCTCGAGCACCAGATCGGGCTTCTCGTAGAAGTAGCGCGTGCCGTTGATGTAGGCGAGGTGCCAGACCACGTCGCAGCCTTCGCTGGCGGCGCGCACGGCCGCATAGTCGCGCACGTCGCCCTCATGAAAGTCGACCTGGTCGAGCACGCCGTCGAGGCGCCGCGGATCACCGCGGGAGTTGTCGTCGAGGACGCGAACACAGTGGCCGGCCGCGACCAGCTCCTTGACGAGGCCAGCGCCAACGAAGCCGCTGCCGCCGGTGACGAGCATCTGCATGGGGATCTCCTGAGAGCGAGGGGTGGGATATTCGAAGGTCGGGCGGCAGGATGGCGGATCAGCAAAGACGGGCGCCAGCCCGATCAGCGCAGGAGCGCGCCCGCTTGGTAGAACACCTGATCGCCGCCGCCGACGTTCCAGATGTCGGCGACCCACACGTCCGGGCTGCGCTCGGCGAGCCGGCGCAAGGCCTCGCGGTATCCCGTATGGTTGGTGGCGACGAAGACGCAGTCGATGCCGGTCAGCGCTTCGTCGACGTCCCAGTTGCGCACGGTGCCGTTGCCCGCGCCGCTGATGGGATCGCCCAGGTGGTGGTCACTGATGCGCACGTCGATGGGCAGCTCGCGCTCGATGTAGCGCACCAGCTTGGGCGCCAGGCTGTCGCGGGTGTCGTCGGTGTCCTTCTTGAACGTGTAGCCCAGCACCGCCACGACGCAATCGTGGATCGCGGTGCGCTGCATCAGGTGCTTGACGAGGAACGACGGGATGTACTCGTTCATCTTCCACGCCGACAACAGCATGTCGGGGTAGGGGCTCCACTCGTTGAGCATGCCGAAGTCTTTGCGCAGGCACGTGCCGGCCGTGAAGCCCGGCGACGCGATATTGCTGCGCGGATACTCGTGATTCGCCAGCCGGCGGATCTCGTAGATGTTGGCCCCGAAGGTGTCGGCGACGAGCGCGAACTGGTTGGCCACCGCGAAGTGCACATACCGCGCGATGTTGTTGAAGAGCTTGACCAACTCGGCCGACACGAAGTCTGTCGCCATAACCTCGGGCGCCAGGTGCGCGAAGAGCGCGGTGGCGGCTTCGCGGCTGGGCGTGTCTTCGGCGCCGACGATTTGGGGCAGCGTGCGCAGCTCGGCGTAGGCCTTGCCCTCGGCGATGCGCTCGGGACAGAACGCCAACAAGATGTCGGTGCCCACGACCAGGTCGGTGTTGCGCTCAAGCCACTTCTTGCAGAACGACGTCGTGCCGGGCGCGACCGTGCTGCGCATGCACACGAGCTGACCGGGCTGTAGATGGGGCGCGAGGCCTTCGAGCACCCGCCTCACCTGACTCAGGTCGGTCTCGATATGGGTATGCAGCGGGGTGCCGACGGTGATGATGATGTGCTTGCTGCGCGCGACCACGTCGGCTGTGGGCTGCACCTGCAGGGCCTTGCGCGCGATGAGCTCGTCGTAGCCGGGCTCATGAAACGGCATCTTGCCAGCGTTGATCTGGGCGCGCAGCTCGGGATCGAGATCGACCCCGGTGACCTTGAGGCCAGCGTCAATGAACGACAGCGCCAGGGGCAGGCCGACGCGGCCCGTGCCGATGATGCAGACGTCGTATTCGGAGGAGTGCTCGGTCATGTGGGTCCTTGTTGCGCCGTCCTTGGAGAGCGGATCGCACTATTGACCCCACCGGCTGCGTTGGTGTCTACCCTCATCCCGTCGCTGCCGAATCGCCCGCGGGATCGACCCCCAGAACGCACGGGTCTGTCGTGATAAACGCCGCGGGCGGGCTGTCATACTTTTCGCGCAGCTGGTGTCGGATCGCGGCAGCCGCGGTTGTCAGTCCGGCATGCTCTGCGTCGGACAGCATTCGGGCCTCGAGAAGAATGGCCGACAAGGTCCGGTGGTTTTTGCTCCGCCGGGCGATGCGCATCGCGTGCAGCATGCCGTGCGGCCACACGAGCGACTGCATCCAGCGCGGCAGAATGCGTCGGGCGCTTTGGCAGGCGAGCGCCTGTTCGAGCTGATCCTGGGTGTAGAGCACGTCACCGTTGGCGTTTTGAACTTCGAATCGCACGGGGCCTCCTGGGTCCCCCCTTGCCCCTCGCGAAGGCCGTGCCAGCCTGCAATGCCTGTGAAACGAAGGGTTGGCGGTGAGGGGACCTGTTCAGAGCGTCCAGACCGTTCAGAGACTGGACGCCAACCACCCGCACCGTTGTTCTTGATCTCGGACGCCACGATCGGCATGATGCCGGGCCTTTGATTGGAGCGAACCTATGAAAACCCGTAAGAGCCGTCGCAAAAGCGCCCGCCGCAATGCCAAGATCAAAAACAAGGTCATGAAGGTCAAGCGCCGTACGGCCGGCCTCCTCAAAAAGAAGAAGAACCGCCACCTCGCATGAGTGACGCGGAAGAGCCGCGTTTTGACGACCCAAGCGTCCTCATCACGCGGGTGTATACGCGCACTGGCGACGCGGGCAATACCCGTCTCGTGGGTGGCCAAGTCGTGCGCAAGGACGACTTGCGCATTGAGTCCTACGGCACCGTTGACGAACTCAACGCCCATGTGGGCGCGGCGCGTCTGGCCTGCCTGACGCTTGAGTTGGGCGCGCTGGCAGGCGATCTGCTGCGCGTGCAGCATGCGCTGTTCAACTTGGGCTCGTTGCTGGCGACGCTTTCGGCCGACTTGCATCCCAAGCAGCCGCGCGTCACCGCCGAGGATGTCACGTGGCTTGAGACGCAGATGGATGCGTACAACGTCGAATTGCCGGTGCTCAAGAGCTTCGTTCTGCCGGGGGGCAACGCCGCGAACGTGGCGTTGCATCACGCCCGGACGGTCTGTCGCCGCGCTGAGCGCCTCTGCGTGCAGTTGGCCGACCGTGAGGCCGACCTCGATCCGGCCATCGTGAAGTACTTGAATCGCCTGAGCGATGCGTTCTTCGTGTGGAGCCGTTCAGCGGCTGCGTTGGCGGGCGACGATGAAGTGCTCTGGCAGCCCAACCTCGGCTGACCTGATCGGCCCTGATCGACCTGACCTGAGCAGCTCGACCGAGCCGCATCGACTGGGCTGACCGGGCCGCCTCGACCGGGCCGCCTCGACCGGGCCGCCTCGACCGGGCCGCCTCGACCGGGCCGCCTCGACCGGGCTGAGTCATCGCGGCCTCAGCCTGCACCGAGAACCGACCTTGCAAAGCCGAATCGACGCATCAAGAACCAGGCCCACTCAGCCGGGCGCAGGTTGGCGCGTTGCGTATGCTACCGGTGCACCCAAGCTTCGACGAAGCGATGTTGCTCCTCAAATCCAAACTTTTCGTAGCATCGTATGGCCGGGCTGTTGTTGGCCGAGACGTTGAGCGCCACATGGCCTACGCGCGTGAACAAGCGGTCGAGCAGCGCTTTGACGCAGCGAGAGGCCATGCCCTGCCCTCGATAGTCGGTGTGGGTGACGATATTGCCGATCGTCGCGATGTCGTTCGCTTCGGACAGCACATGCAAGCCCGCGACACTGACGAGGGTCTCGTCTTCCCAGATGCCACAATACAGGCCGGTATCGAGCTGCGCGGGGTCGAAGAAGTTGTCGGGGTAATGGGTGTAGAGCGCCATGAGCGCCCCCGTATCGCGATGCCCGATCGGCTTGACGCCATCGGTGCCCCCGCTGGGGGTATAGGTGGCGCGGGTGAGGCCCATGCGGACGCGCTCTTCGGGGGGGCTCATGCGCAGGGAGCGCGTCACCGCGGGCACGTGGTGGGTGCGAAGCTGCGCATAGAACGTGCGCGGCAGCTGGCCCTGAATCGCATGAATCAGCGCGTGCACGTCGTTGGTGCGGCCCGAGGTCAGCACTGCCGGCACGCGCAAGCCGGTGTAGAGCAGGGCGACGGCATCGAGCAGCCCCGGGGCATCGCCTGGGATCGCCCACCATTGGCAGTGCTCGGCGCGCGCGGGGTCAAGATCTCCCAGCATGTAGGCCCGCTCGACCGGGTGCGCGCGCAGATACGTGCGCAGCCGCACATCATCGCTGGCCATCGAGGCGACTCTCTCAGCGCGCGTCTTGATGGAGGCCGGGGTGCTTGCGGGGGCGCTCGTCGTCGGCTGCGGGCGGCGCGAGGCCTGGGTTGGGCGCTTTGATATGGGGCTTGGGCGGGTCGGCGCGTCAGACGGGACGGGCGAGGTTGGGGCGGCGCGCTTGCCGACAACTCGAACCGGCCGGCGGTAGCTGCCCGTCTGGCCGCCGTCTTTGGCGAGCAGCTCGATTCCGCCGATCACCATGCTGCGATCGACGGCTTTGAGCATGTCGTAGACCGTGAGGGCCGCGACGCTCACCGCTGTCAGCGCCTCCATCTCGACGCCCGTGCGGTCGACGGCCTCGGCCGTCGCGCAGATCTCGACCGTGTGGTTCTGGGCGTTGATGGTCAGCTCGACCTGCACCGACGACAACGCGATCGTATGACAAAGGGGAATGAGCTCCGACGTGCGCTTCGCGGCCATGATGCCCGCGATCTTGGCGATGGCCAGCACGTCGCCCTTCTTGGAGTCGCCGGCGATGAGCGCGACGAGCCCCGCTTCGCTCATGCGCACATTGCCCTGTGCCACAGCACGCCGCGCGGTCGCGGATTTGCTGCTCACATTGACCATTTGCGCGGCGCCTGTGTCGTCGAGGTGCGTCAAGTCGGTCATGGATCCTCCCTGCGGTCTGCGGCGTCGTACGACTCAGAGCCCACGGCGTCAATGAGCTTGCGCTGCACGGACTGGCTTGTGCGTGGCACGACCGAGTGCTCGAATGCGCCGCCTCGCCCTGATCGACCGATTCGATACGACGATTCCGATGCGACGATTCCGATGCGACGATGACGCGAAAGGACCCCATGCGCGGGTTGTGGTACCGGCTCCTGATCCTCTGGTATCGCCTTGGCGGCAATACGCCGGCGCAGGCTCAATGGCGCGCGCGCCGTAAGTTACAGCCTCCTGAGGCGCTGGACGGAGGCGAACCAACGCCAGACGGCGCGAAGCGACGCCCAGCCGCGCGTCCCGCGACCGCGGACTCCCGGTTTAAGTGCGTCTGTGGCCAGCTGATGGTCAAGGACGACCGCGTCTGTTCGCGCTGCGATCGGCGCCAGCTCATGCCGTTCTGGATGCGGCGAATCGCGCGGGCTCTCAACCTGCGCGACGTCTCTGACCGGCCGGTCGCGACCTTCGCCGTGCTCGGTACGATGGTGCTGGGCTATCTGGCGCAAGTGCGCTTTGGCAGCGGCAGCTTCTTTAGCCCGTCCAAGGGCTTCGACATGATCATGCTGGGGGCGAGCGTGCCGTCGCTGACTCTCGGCGAGCAGCCCTGGCGGGCCTTCACGTATACGATGGTGCACGGCGGGCTGATGCACGTCGCCTTCAACGGCATCGCCCTGGTGCAGCTTGGGCCGATGGTCGAGGCGCGTTTTGGCAAGGCGCGCTTTATGGCGGCCTGGGTCTTTGGTGCCATTGGCGGCGCATTCCTCGCGGACTTGCTGTCGCCCAGCGCCCTGCGTCCGCTGGTAGGCGCATCAGGCGCGGTCTTTGCGCTGATCGGCATGGCCGGCGTTCAGGGCCACCGACAAGGCACGTCGCAAGGCCGGCAAATTCGCAACACGATGATCTTCTGGGCGGTCATGACGACGGTGCTGGGCGCGGGCATGGGAGGCGTCTCCCACGCGGCACACTTCGGCGGCGGCATCGTCGGCGTCATCATCGCCTTTGGCCTGCGGCCCCCCGACTATTCAGCGACGCAGCGACGCCTCTCGCCCGGCGTCGGCATGGCGGCGGTGCTGACCATGCTGCTGGCGATCGGCGGCCTGGTCGGGTGGCATGTGGTGGGCAACCCGGTGCCGCAAGGGCTCTCGGTGCCGCTGCAGGCCGCGCTGTATCGGGCCAACCTGGAGACCCGCGGCGCTGACGTGGTCTACACCGAAGACGGCGGGGCGATCTTGCGGCGGGCTCGCCGATCGGACGGACTCGGCGAGGCCGCGCGGGTGCGCATCTTCAAAGAGGCCATGCAGGTCAGCGCCGACTGGGTGCCGGTGCGGCGCGACTTGTTCCGCCGCGATGTGTTGGAGGGGTTGGGCCTGTATAGGTCAGCGCAACCAGACCCGCGTCGCAAGCGACCGCCGTCGAACGTCGAGCAGCTCCAGCGTCCGCTCTAGCCTCCGTTTTTAGGGCCGCACTCAATGCGACGACGAGACCCGCAGCGTCAGCAAGTCTGAGATCGCGCGGCGAAACGCCAGCCCCAGCTTGAGGTTATGGTGCTCCAACGCGCGCTCAAGGGCGTGGTGCTTGCCTTCGAGTCCGCTCAGAGCCAGCTGCATCTCGGCAAGGCGCGTCGCGCGCTCGCTCTCTACAACCAGTCGGCTTCGGCTCAGCTCGCACAGCTGCACTTCGAGGTCGGCGATACGCGGGATCGCGCCAGCCTGCTCGACGCGGGCAGACTGCATGCGCTCGGCCAGCTCGCACCGATGGCCGAAGATTGTCTCGAGACGATCGAGCTGGGCGGCGATGTCTTCGCGAAATAGATCGCGAAAGTCGACCATGCTCGTCCGGGCGTCTGCGGCCGCGTAGAGCGTGTCCTGGTGCTGCTCGATCTCCTCATAGATTCGGGCATATTCGGCGTCGAGGCGGTTGACGGCCTCGCCTTGACGCTGGGCCTCTTCGGCGTCTCCCGTGCTGCCTTTACGCAAGCGCTCCAGCTCGCCCTCCAGCGCGCCGATCGCCCTCTCAAGCGGACGCAACCGCTCCTCGATGCTGCGCGCCAGCGCTGACGAATCCGACCGCACGACCGCGAGATCGGTCCCGACGCGCAGGTGTTCTTCGTTGAGGTCCCAGATCTCGCCCTGCAGGTCTCGCAGCTCAGCGGGCACGTCGCCCTTGGGCCACAGCTGCTCGAGCACGTCGGCGAGGTTGTGCGCGAAGCGTTCGAGATCGGCAGGGCTGCCCAGAGTCGGCAGGTGCAGGCCCGCCGCGATGCTGTGATCGTCAACGCGCACCCGCGCGCGGTCGCGCATCGTGATTCGGCGCGCGAGGGCGTCCAACGCGATGGCCAGGTCGTCGGCCGTCTGGAACCGATCCACGGGGCGCTTGGCCAAGCAGCGCTGCACGATGGCTTCGAGCTCGACGGGCACGCTGGGGCGGCGCTCGCGAATCGGTCGCGGGGTCGCCGAGAGGTGCATGGCCATCACGCTGACGGCGTTGGGGTGCTCGAACGGCGGCTCGCCGACCAGCAGCTCGTACAGCAGCAGCCCCACCTGATAGATGTCGCTGCGCGCGTCAATATGGGCGCCTTGGGCCTGCTCGGGGCTCATGTACTGCGGCGTGCCGAGCGTCATGCCCTTGGCGGTCGCGGCGATCTTGGCCGGGTCGTCGATGCCCAGCTTGGCGATGCCGAAGTCGAGCAGCTTGACGAAGTCGCGGTGGCGTTGGCCGTCGGCGAGCACGATGTTGCCGGGCTTGATGTCGCGATGATAGACATCGCGCGCGTGAGCCGCGGCCAGCCCGTTGCACACCTGCCGGCCGATGAAGACCGTGCGCTCCGTCGACAGGTGCTTCTCCGCTTCGAGCACCTCGGCGAGGCTCTGCCCGTCGAGCAGCTCCATGACCACGAACCCGATGTTCTCATCGGCCGTGCCGTAGTCGAAGACGCGCACGATGTGCTCGTGCAGCAGACTGGTGATGACGCGGCCCTCTTGCAGAATGCGCGCGAGGGGATCGCCCTGGTCGCGCAGCTCTCTTGAGAGAATCTTCACCGCGACTCGATCGCCCGTGCGATGGTGCCGCGCTTCGAAGATGGCCGACATGCCGCCAGTGGCGATGCATTGCGTGATGACGTACTCACCCAAGCGGGTGTTTATCAGGCTCTCCATGTCGGCAGGGTAGTCGGCGGGACGGCAGCTGTCACCCGCGCACCCGGTCACGGTTTACTGAAGGGTTCCAACTATATGGGAAACATCACTTTTCGCGACGCAGAGATGGTGCTGCCGACCGGCGTGGTGCGGGGCGATCTGAGCATCGTCGACGGTAAGATTGCCGAGATCGGCACCGTCACGGATCCCCGCGGCGAGATCATTGATGCCAAAGGGCTGACGCTCATGCCGGGCGTCATCGATCCACAGGTGCACTTCCGCGAGCCCGGCAGCGCGCATAAAGAAGACCTCGAGAGCGGGAGCATCGCCGCCGCAGCGGGCGGGGTGACCTCGTTCCTCGACATGCCCAATAACGATCCGCCGATGGTCACCATCGACAGCCTGCACGCCAAGATCGCGCTGTGCGTTGATCGGTGTCGGTCGAACTTCGGCTTCTTCTTTGGCGCGACCCCCGGCAACGCGACCGAGGTCGGCAAGCTCGATCCGAGCACGGTGCCGGGCTTGAAGATCTTCATGGGCGCGTCGCATGGCGACCTGCTCGTGCACGAGCAAGAGGCGCTCGAGGCGTTGTTCGCCGCGTCGCCCGTGCCGGTGGTGGTGCACGCCGAAGACGAAATGCGGCTGCGCGCCCGCTACGCCGAGGCCGGTGAGCTGACCGACGCCTCACAGCATCCGATCATCCGCGACGAGACGGCCGCGCTCATGGCGACGCAGCGCGCGGTGGCCCTGGCCGAGAAGCACTCGACCCGGCTGCACGTGCTGCACTTGAGCACCGCCGAAGAGACCGAGTTTCTGCGCGCTCGGACCGACGACGGGCTGGTGACCACCGAGACCCTGCCGCAGTACCTGTGGCTCGACGCGTCGATGTACAGCGAGCTGGGCACGCATCTGCAGATGAACCCGCCCGTGCGCGCCAAGCGGCATCAAGAGGCGCTCTGGGCCGGGCTGTATGACGGCACGATCGCCTGTATCGCCACTGATCATGCGCCCCATACCCTCGAGGAGAAGGCCCAACCTTTCGGCAAGGCACCCAGCGGGATGCCCGGCGTCGAGTTGTCGTTGCCGCTCATGCTGCACGCCGTGCACTCGGGGCGCTGCAGCATCGAGCAGGTGGTGCGCTGGATGTGCGCGGCGCCCGCCGAGATCTACGGCATTGTGGGCAAGGGCCGGCTCGAGGTCGGCATGGACGGCGACGTGGTGCTGGTCGATCGCAAGGCGCGGGGCGCGGTGCGCAACGGCCGGCTGAAGACGCGCGTGAACTGGTCGCCCTTCGATGGCTGGCACCTGCGAGGCTGGCCGGTCATGACTGTAATACACGGCGACCCGGTGTTCCGCGACGGCGAGATTCAGCCCGGTGTGTACGGCACACCATTGCGCTTCGAGGCGCCCGAAAAAGTCTATCGGTCACGAGTTTGACTCTGAAGGGCGACGGGCTGAACATGCCGCCATGCGCGTATATTCAGCTGCTCTTGTTCGGATCGCTCTCTTCGCTCTGATCACCGCTCCCGCGGGCTGTGACGACTCGAAGACCCCCAATACGCCCACCGATACCCAGAGCGAGATGACGCCGACGGTGCCCGCCTCGCCCGCGGCCGCTGCCCAACTCATCGAGGGCGTCGCGCCACCGCCACAAGCCGTACCCTCTGCGCCCGAAGTTGAGCTCGCCCGCAGCGATGAAGCGCTCGCCGTCGCGGTCGCGGGGCCCCGGGGCGAGGTCCGCGGCGCCGTGCGGCCGACCATCACCTTCAACAAGCCCGTGCGCGCGATCGGTCAGCCGCCGGTTGATCCCGATCCACCGGCGCGCATCACCCCGAACCTGCCCGGCGAGTGGCGGTGGTTGGGCAGCGCGACGTTGGAGTTCGTGCCGACCTCACCGGCGCCGCAGTCGACGGCCTTCCACGTCGAGGTGTCGGCGGGGCTCGAGGCGTTGGACGGGACTCGCCTGGGCGGCGCCTACACCTGGCAGTTCGAGACGCCGCGCGTGCGACCGGTGAGCGGCGAGCCGGTCAGCAGTTGGCGCGCGCATGCGTGGGTCAAGCCCGATGAGACCTTCAGCGTGGTCTTCGATCATGCCCCGACGCGCGCCTCGCTGGCCAAGGTCGTCAAGCTGCGCAGCCCCGATGGCGAAGTGGGCGTGGTGGTGGGCGATATCACGCCGCTCATCTCGGCCGATGACCGCTCCTCGGCGCGGTCGGACGCCCGCGTTCGCGTGCAGCTGACCCCGGTGCGCCCGCTGGTCAGCGACGCCGACTACGCCCTCGTTTTTGGGGCCGGCCTGCACAGCGCCGAGGGCGCGCTGCCGACCAAGAAGGAGCATCGCTGGGCGTTTCGCACCTTCGGGCCGCTGCGCCTCAAGACCGTCGAGTGCCCGCGGTGGCAGCGCCCATGCGCCCATGGGCCGATCAGATTCACGTTCTCCAACCCGGTGACGGCCGAGGCGCTGTCCGAGGCGCTGCGCATCGATCCGCCCGTCAAGCTGCGCTGGCCCGAAGACCGCACCGTCAGCAACGCCACCTGGACGCTGGGCGGCCAATTTTCGCCCGCGACGCGCTATCGGGTCCGCATCGAGGGCCTGTCCGATACGTTCTCGCAGTCGCTGATCAGCCCTTATGACGGCTGGTTTGAGACCGGCAACATGCTCACCGAGCTGCGCCTGCCCGAGGGCCGCGCGCTGCTTGAGAAGGGTCTGCGCGCGGCGCTGCCGATGCTGCACGTCAACTTGTCGAGCCTGCGCGTGGGCTGGGCCCGCCTGAGCGGTGACGAGGCCCTGCGGTGGCTGATCAACCCCGATCGCGAGGGCACGCCCGCCGCGATGAACTGGGCCGATCAAGACGTCGCTGCCCCGCAGAACACGTTGCGCCGCAGCCCGTTAGACCTGTCGAGCCTGTTCAACGCCCCCGGTGAAGGGCGCGCGGCGCTCATTCGCACCGAGCGGCCCAACCCGCAGACGAACGCGCGGACCAAGCGCCCCCTGCGCACCGCGACCATGGTGCAGGTCACCGATCTGGGCGTGCACAGCAAGATCTCGCCCTCGAACACCATGATTTGGGCCTGGCGACTGTCGAACAGCAGCCCGGCTGCGGGCGCCGACGTGCAGCTGCTCGACAAGGATGGCAAGTCGCTGGCCAAGGGCGTGACCGGGCCAGACGGTGTGGTGGAGCTGCCCGGCATCGACGCCCTCGATGTGCCCAAGAGCGACGCGCGCGGGCACCGGCTCTATGGCGCGCCCACGATCGTGGCGCGGGTGTCGCTGGGCGACGACGTGCACCTGGTGCGCCTCGACGACTGGCGCCTGTCGCCGTATCGCTTTGGCCTCAACGGCGACTGGGAGAACAGCGCGCCCGAAGCCGAGGGCCTCGTCTTTACCGATCGCGGCATCTATCGACCCGGCGAGACGGTCTACCTCAAGGGCGCCCTGCGCGAGCGCGTGCTCGGCAAGCTGGTGACCCCAGCGGGCCGGACGATCACCCTCGATGTGCGTGATCCCAAGGGCAATATCATCGGCACGACCCAGCACACGTTGACCCGATTCGGTGGGTTCGCGACCGAGCTTCAGCTGCCCAAGGGCGCCGTCGGGGAGTACGCCTTCGTGGTGCGCGATCCGTCGACGACGCTGGAGTGGCGCACGACGACGCGGGTCGTTGAGTACCGGGCGCCGGCGTTCTTGGTCGACGTCGAACCCGCGGCGCCAGGACAGTTCGCCGGGCAGCCCGTCAAGGCGAGCGTAAGCGGGCGCTATCTGTATGGCGCCGCGATGGGCGGGGCCGTCGTCAACTGGACGCTGCTCGCCGCCCCCGATCGCTTCGCGCCCCGCGACGCCAACGGATACGTCTTCGGGCGGCGCTACAACTGGTGGGAGACCGACAACGACACCGAAGAGCTCGCCCGCGGCGACTGGACGCTCGACAAAGACGGGCACTTCGCCTTCGAAGGCAAGGCCGCTGAGGTCGCGCCGGATCGACCCCGCCGCTACACCCTCGAGGCCTCGGTCGAAGACGTTGATCGCCAGGTCCAGAGTGGCCGCGCGAGCTTCGTTGTGCACCCGGCCGCTTTTTATGTGGGGCTCAAGGGGCCGCTGGGCTTCGCGGTCGCCAAAGAGGCGTTCCACGTCGACTTGCTGGCCCGCGCGGCCATGGACGCTCGGCGCGTCGAGGCCCGTCAAATCAGGGTCAAGCTGGTGCGCCACGTGTGGCACACGGTGAAGAAGAAGAACCGCTGGGGCGCCTACGAGACGATCAGCGAGCGCCAACCGCAGGACGTCGGCGTCGCGTGCACCGTCTCGGTCGGCACCCGGCAATCTGAGCAGTGCGTGTTCACCGCCGAGAAGGCGGGCTATCACGAGATCGTCGCCGAGGCGGTCGACGCATCCGGGCGCAAGACGGTGACCACCGAGCGCCTTTGGGTGGTCGGTGACGGGTACGCCGCCTGGCTCAAAGATGACGATTACAAGGTCGAGGTCATCACCGATCAGGGCGAGTATGACGTCGGCGACACCGTGCGTGTGCTGGTGCAGAGCCCATTCCCTGAGGCGGAAGCGTGGGTCAGCGTCGAGCGCGAAGGCGTGCTCTGGCAGACCCGACTGCGGCTCAAGGGCAGCGCCACCCCCATCGAAATTCCCGTCACGCCCGAGATGATCCCCAACGCGTTCGTCAGCGTCGTGCTGGCGCGGGGTCGCGTCGCGCCACCGGGTACCCCAGGCGATCCAGGCCGACCGGCGTTTCGGCTGGGCTACCGCCAAATTCGCGTGGTGCCGTCCATCAAGCGACTCGCCGTGACGCTCACGCCCGACTCGGCCGAGAAGCGGCCAGGCGCCGAGTTGACCGTCGATGTGCAGGTCAAGAGTTCACTGGGCAAGGGCGTGCAGAGCGAGGTCGCGGTCTGGGCGGTCGACGCCGGTGTGCTCGCGTTGACCGGCTATCAGGTGCCCGATCCCATCGCGGCTTTGTATCGCGCCCGCGGGTTGAGCGTGCGCCAAGCGAACCCGTTGATGGGCCTGGTGCCGCAGCTCTCCTATGGCGAGAAGGGCCGTCCGACGGGCGGCGGCGGCGGCGATGAAGCCAGCATCGACGACGTGCGCGGTATGCGGCGCCGCTTCGTGACCACGCCGCTCTTCTTCGGCACCGTGACGACCGACGAGCAAGGCCGCGCGCAGGTGAAGGGCCGCCTGCCCGACAACCTCACGACGTTCCGGCTGATGGCCGTGGCGATCGACGCGGGCGACCGCGCCGGCAACGGCACGTCGAAGGTCCTGCTGACCAAGCCACTGCTCGCTCGCCCCGCGCTGCCCCGCGCCGTGCGGGAAGGCGACACCTTCGCGGCCGGCGTCGTGATTCATGCGCGCCAGGCGACCCGCCCCATCAAGGTGACCGTGAAGGCGCGCCTGGATGGCCCATTGGAGGCCCTGGAGCCGTTGACGCGCACGCTGGTGATCGCGCCCGACAAGGGCGTCGAGGTGCGGTTCGCCATGAAGGCCAAGCAGCTTGGCGTCGGGCTGTTGCGCTTCTCGGTCGAGGGGGGCGGCGACTCGGATCTGGTCGAGGTGCCCCTGCAGGTGACCTCGCCGACGCGCCTGGAGACGGTGGCGACCTACGGCACCGTTGAGGCCGCCCCGGGCAACGCAGCCACGGGCGCCGGCGAAGTGACCGAGAAGATCGCGCCGCCCGAGGGCATGCGCACCGACGCCGGACAGCTGACCGTGACCCTCGCCGGCAGCGCGTTGACCGGCTTGGGCGACGCCGCGCGCGACCTGCTGGAGTACCCCCATGGGTGCCTGGAGCAGCAGTCGAGTCGGCTGGTGCCTTTCGTGGCCTTGCAGAGCTTGTTGCGCCAGCAAAATCAGCCTTGGCTTGATGAGCGCCGCCCCGAAGAGGTCGTCTCGAGCACCATCGCCAGCATCGCCGCCCTGCAGCGCGCCGATGGCGGCTTTGGGTATTGGGAGAGCGCGCGCCAAAGTCACTTCTGGGGCTCGACCTTCGCGACGCTCGCGGTGCACTCGGCCGGTCGTGCCGGGTACTCGACCTCGCCGGTCAAGCTCGACGCTGCTGCGAAGTACATGCGTGGCCGTCTCGACGCCAAGAAGACCCGCGGCGGCAACGCGTCGCCCGAGGCGCGGGCCTTTGCGCTGTTCGTCCTCGCCCGCATGGGCGCGCCAGAGCGGGCCCACACCCGTCGGCTCTTTGAGCGCGTACAGGAGGGCACCGACAAGTTGGCGCTCTTTGGCAAGGCGTTGTTGGCGTCGGCGCTGGCCTCGGATGGCGACACCGAGCGCGCGCAGACGCTCATCGATTCGCTGCTCGCGTCGGCCGAGGTGAGCCCCGGCACGGTGCGGTTCCCCGAGCGTAACCCCGAGAACTATGGCGCTGTCTTTCATACCGATGGCCGCACGACCGCGATGGTCTTGCAGGCCCTGCTCGCCGTGCAGCCCGACCATGTCTACGTGCCGCGCATTGCGCGCGCGCTGCTCGACAACCGGTCGAAGGGGGGCGGCTACGGCTCGACCCAAGAGGCGGCGTTCAGCCTGCTGGCGCTCGCCGACTACGCTGCGGTGCGTGAGCCCGAGCGGCCTGAGTTCGCTGCGACGGTGACCCTCGGCGCCGACGTGCTCGCCCAGACGAAGTTCACCACGGCCGGTCAGATGCCCACCGTCCAGACCGCGCCGGCCGCGAGCCTGCCCGCGACGCCCGCACCGTTGGTGTTCAAGGCCGAGGGCTCGGGACGGCTGCACTACGGCGCGCGCTTGCGGTATGCCCCC
>JBNMOZ010000010.1:0-26431 GCA_051276005.1 Bradymonadia bacterium
GGTACACGCGCGGCCAGGGCGCGTACATCGCGGTTGAGGGCGACCTGGCGGTCGTCGGAGCGGCCCTCGCGGGTGACTCCACGATCTATCGCCGCGCGGCCGAGGGGTGGCGAGAAGAGCTGGTCGTTCCGTTCGGTGCGCGGGTCGCGACGGACGGACAGCACGTCGTTGTCGGCTCGTGTGGGTTCACGGCCCAGGTCACGGTGCTGCATCAGGACCCCCAGGAGGGCTGGATCAGCCAGCAGCTGACGCGCCCGCTCAACGCGGTGAGTGGCTTCGGCTGCGCGCTGGCGATCGAGGGCGGGCTGCTCGTCGTCGGCGCATCGGGCGGCAATCACGGCGGTGAAGTCTACACGTACAGGTTGCAGGCCGACGGCCGCTGGCAGATGACCGAGCGCATTTTCAACCCAAATCGGGAGGCCGGGGATCTGTTTGGCGCTGCGCTCGCGCTGGACGGTGACCGACTCTTCATCGGCGCCCCAAGTGAGGACGAGATCGCCTTCATGAGCGGGGCCGTACACCTCATGCGGCACACCCCCGAGGGGTGGCGCGAGGCGGCGCTCCTCACGGCGAGCGACGCCGAGGGTCGCGACGCGTTCGGCGCGAGCATCGACCTGTGGCAAGACACGCTGATCGTGGGCGCGCCGGCTAAGGCTGATGATGGCGTCGATGCCGGCGCTGCGTACATCTTCACGAACGCCGACGGCCTTTGGCAGCAGCGCGCGCGCCTGCGACCCCTCGATCTGCGCGCCAACGAGGACTTCGGCAGCGCGGTCGCCGTGCGCAATGCGGCGGCGGTGGTGGGTGCGCCAGGCTTCGGTGCGGGCCGGGCCCTTCGGTTCGTGGCTGACGCTGCAGGAGAGTGGCGCCTCGACGCACAACTCGTCTCGCCGCATGCCGGCGGCGCCGAGTTCGGTGAGGCGGTGGCCCTTGCCCGCGAAACCTTCATTGGTGAGCCCGGCAATAACACCCACGGCGCTGACCATGGCGGCGTCTGGGTCTACAACGCTGGCGTCGCCGTCTGCAGCGTTGATGGCGCATGCGCGTGCGTGGCCGGCGCGGCCGGAGAGGGCTGCGCCGAGCGGCCTGACTGTGGAGATGGCGTACGTCAGCTGGCCGAAGGGTGCGACGACGGGAACCAAGCGCCTGGGGATGGGTGCGACGCCGATTGCACGCCCGAGACCGGGTGGGACTGCGCGAACGACGCCGCCTGCGCGCCGATCTGCGGGGACGCGGAGCAGCACGGCGATGAGGCCTGCGACGATGGCAATACGGTCTTCCTCGACGGCTGCGCTGATTGCCGAATCGCCATCGGTGACGGGTGCGACGCGGTCTGCGATCCGGTCGGTACCCATGGGCGCTTCGAGCCGGTAATCACGAGCATCGCAGGCGCCGGGGCCTTCGACGACGTCGGTCGAACCGTCGCCACCGACGGCATCTACACCGCCGTCGGCGTCTCCAATCATCGCGGAGATGGCGCGGTCTTCATGTTCCACCGCGACGTCGATGGCGAGTGGCTGCAGGGCGAAACGGTGACGATCGCTGAGGGCGCCAGCGCCTTCGGCACAGCCGTCGCGCTGCACGAGACCACACTCGTGGCGAGCGACGACGCCAGTCGTTTCGGCGTCGTATACCTTTTCGCCCTCAATGCTGCCGGTGAATGGCAGCGGCGGGATGCGATCGCGGGGCCCGAGGACGCCCGATACTTTGGACGCAGTCTGGTCTTTGACGGGACCGACCTTATCGTGGGCGGCAACATCGCAGCGGGCGCCGGTCGGCTGTACCGATACACACGCCGCGATGGGGTCTGGCACCTCGTCGAGCGCATTGATGCCCCCGGCGGCGGCACGAGCAGAGCCTTCGGTGCGACGTTGGCGCTCGACGCGAAGACGCTCCTGGTCAGCGATGAGGCCGTAACCGGCGTGCACGTCTACCGGCTCGACCCCGACGCGAGTCGCCGCACCCAGACCCTCTCCGATGTGCACGCAACAGCGGGCGACGCGTTTGGCCACAGCCTCGCGATCAGCGCAGACGCGGCGCTCATTGGAGCGCCCTACGCGGATGATCAGGTCAACGACAGCGGCGTCGTGCATCTCTTCGTGCGCGAGGCTGGCGGGCAATGGCGGTCGGCTCAGCGAATTCGGCCGATCATCGACAACGTCCGGATCAACTTCGGCAGCGGCGTCGCGCTGCGGCATGGTCGCGCCATCATCACGTCGACGTTCGCCGCCAACCGCTTCGCCCTGGTCGCGCCCGACCGCCTCGCCCTCGTCGATCGGTTGACCCACAACGACTTTAGAAGCAGCGCCGCGCATGGCGTCGCCATTGGCGAGCAGGCCGCGGTGGTCGGACGCCCGTCGGGCAGGCGGATGCACTTCGTCAACTTCGATGAGCAGACGCCCGTTTGCGCCCAGGACGGCGCGTGTGTGTGTCACCTGGGCGCGGGCGGCGACGACTGCGCGACGCGACCCGCATGCGGCGATGGTCTCGTACAGCCCAGCGAGGCCTGCGACGACGGCAATCAGGCGCCGGGGGACGGCTGCGGTCCCACCTGCCGATTTGAGTGCGGCGACGGCGTCTTGGCGGCGAACGAAGGCTGCGATGACGGCAACCGAGTCGCCAACGACGGCTGCGGGCCCACCTGCGAGCTCGAAGGCTGCGGCAATGGCGTCGTCGATCCGGGCGAGGCCTGCGATGACGGCAACCTGGTCCCCGGCGATGGCTGCGACGCTGACTGTGTGAACGAGCGCTGCGGAGACGGCGTGCTCAACGTCGGCGAGGGCTGCGACGACGGCAACCTCGAGCCCGGCGACGGGTGCTCCGCGCAATGTCAGGTTCTGCTCTGCGGCAATGGCGTCATCGACGCGGACGAGGCCTGTGACGATGGCAATCCTGAGGTGGGCGACGGCTGCAACGCCCAATGCGCCATCGAGGCCTGCGGCAACGCCTCCCTGGATCTCGGCGAAGCCTGCGACGACGGCAACGCGGTACCGGGCGACGGTTGCAGCCCGGCGTGCACACTCGAAGTCTGCGGCAGCGGCTACGCCGACCCGGGCGAGCCGTGCGACGACGCGAACGCCGACCCCTTCGACGGCTGCCATGCCTGCCAGAGCCTGCTGCCGTCCCTGTGCGCCCAGGCCTGCGATCCAGGCGGGACGGTGGGCACGCCAGATGCGGTGGCGCGGTTGTCGCGGGTCGGCCCCGCCCTGCAAGGCACGGCGGTCGCGATCGCCGGCGATCGGGCCGTGACGGTCGGGCAGTCCGTCGTGCAGGCATTCGAGCGCAACGAGGCGGGCGGGTGGCGGTTCACCCAACAGGTCGAGACCGACGATCAGCTCGCCCGCGCATACACCGCAGCGATGACTCGAACCCACCTCGCCCTGGCGTACTACCAGAGCAATATCGTGCACATCTTTCGCCTCGAAGACGGCGTCTGGCAGCAGACTCAGACCCTGCAGCAAGACACCGGCAACTTCGGCTGGGCGATGGCGTTCGAGGGACGCCGGCTCGTCATCGGCGCGCCAAGGGCTCGCTCCTCTCGCGGAGACGTCTACGTGTACGACGAAGGGGCCGACGGGCAGTGGCGGCAGAGCGCGCGTTTGCAGCGGCAGGCGGCCAGTGCCCAATTCGGGTACAGCGTCGCCGTCCGTGGCGCGCGCATCCTCGTGGGCGCACCCTATAACTCCGAGGGGCTCTCGCGGGCGGGCCGCATGTTCATCTACCAGCAACGGCCCGCGGGCGACTTCGTCGTCGAAGACACATTGGTGCTGCCCGACCAGCGGTTCTCGGAGTACTTCGGGCTCAACGCGGCGTTTTCGGATCGGTTCGTCGTTGGCACCACGGGACATTCGCTTGGGATCTTCGAGCGCGACGCTCAGCAGCGGTGGGTCTTTCGTGAGCGGCCCGCCGGGATCCCCTCTGGGGCGCGCCTGGCATTGCGAGACGAGCAGATCTTCGTGAGCTCAGCCTCACGGTCAGAGGTCGATATCCTCGAGCGGCAAGCCGACGGGACATGGCCGACTATCCGCACGATCGACGCGCCCGTCGCCGGGGCCCGCTTTGGCGTTTCCTTGGCGCTCAGCGGGCGCGCGCTGCTCGTCGGCGCATCCAATGAAACGGGACAACTGCGCATCCAGGGCGCCGCATACGTCTTCGATCTGCGCGAGCCGGCCTGCTTCGCCGACGGCGAATGTCCATGCCTTGACGGCGCGGCCGGCGTCGATTGTGCGCAACGCCCGCGCTGCGGCGACGGCAACGTCGATCCCGCCGAGGGCTGTGATGACGGCGGCGGCGTCGCGGGCGACGGGTGCGACGCGCAATGTGCGGTCGAGCCCGGGTGGACCTGTGCAGAAGTCTGCGCGCCGCTCTGCGGTGATGGACAACTGGTGGGTGACGAGGAATGTGACGACGCCAACGACATCGCCATGGATGGCTGCGACGCCTGCCGGCATATCCGCGGCGATCTCTGCCAGGACACCTGCGATTCGGTGGGCGCCCAGCGACGCTGGCGGTCGCAGCCGGTGATCGTGAACAGCGGCGGCCCCAGCGATCGCATGGGTCACACGGTGGCCATCGACGGCGACACGGTCGTGCTGGGCAGCGTCGGCAACGCAGCCGGAGAGAATCGAGGTACCGCGGTGGTCTTGCAGCGCGACGCCGAAGGGCAGTACGTCGAGCAGCAATTCATCGAAGATCCCCGCATCGACGCGGCGGGTGATCGCGGACTGACCGTCGCCATCGACGACGATTGGCTCATGCTGGGCGCCGCGGGTGACGATGGTTCCAGCGGCGCGGTCTACGTCTATTCTAAAGACGAGGCAGGGGTTTGGCAGCATACCCAGCGGCTGTTTGCGCCCGACGCGATCGAGAGCGGTCGCTTTGGCGAGTTCTTGGTCATCCGCGAGGGCTGGGCGCTCATCGGCGCGACTCAAAAGGCCGGGCCCAGACGTGCAAGCGCCGGCTATCTCTACCGACTCGAAGCTGGCGAATGGACCTTGGCGACACGGTTCTCGCTTGAAGGAGGCCTTATCAACCCAAGCGCGGTCGCCTTGAGCGCCGAGCAAGCGTTCGTAAGCTCGCGCTATGACGATCAGGTTTGGGTGTTCGATCTGCTCGACCTGGACTGGCGCGTCGACCAGGTCATCACGAATGAGGGGGGCGGATACTTCGGGCATAGCCTCGCGACGGATGGCGAGACGCTCGTCGTCGGCGCGACACAAGGGCAGGTCGAGGGTGCCGTGTACGTCTACCGGCGCAACGCAGAGGGCCAATGGACGCTCAACGACCGACTCACCTCGCCCGATGGCCCTCGGGAGTTCTTCGGACACGCCGTGGCGGTCGAGGGGCGCCATTTGATGGTGGCGACGCGCAGCAGCCATGGGTTCTCAACGGCCCATCACTTCACCCGATCGACGCAGGGCTGGTCGGCTCGGCAAGCCTTCGAGCTCGACGACTCCGGAAGGAGCGACGCCATCGGTCTACAGGCTGATCGGCTCGTCCTGGGCGTCCCGCGTACCGCCCGGCTCCCGACCGCGGCGAAAGTCTTCGAGGCGGAGTCGCTCTGCGGCAGCGACGGTCTGTGCGTCTGCGTCGAAGGCGCGGCGGGCGCCCAATGCGGTCAGCGGCCGTCGTGCGGGGATGGAGCGTGGCAATCGGCCGAAGCCTGCGAAGACGGCAATCAAGACGCTGGCGACGGCTGTGACGGGCTCTGCTCGCTCGAGTAGGCGGTGTTATCCGCGCCTCTCTGCCCGAACGATGCCGCGCTCTATCGCCCCAGATCGCCTTCAAACGCGCGTCCCACCCGCATCCCAGCTGACACTCGACGAGCTCTTTGCGGCGAAGACCCTTCATGAATGATGGGCTCGCGCTCCAGCCGCAGAAGTTCATTCCCTCGACCTCTGCCTCGCCGGAATATTTGGCCCGATACTTTCGAAAGAAGAACCTGGGGTGCTGCGTTTCCCAAGCACCTTCAGCTGCTTGCCGGCGGCGCGGAAGGACTGTGGGGGTCAGTTGTGCGGGTATTTGACCCGGATTTCCCCAATCTCGACCCCATCCATGCCGATCAATGCCCCGCCTTATCGCCCCAGATCTCTTTGAGGCGCGCGTCGCGTCCACAGCCCTGCCGGTAGCGGCTGTAGTGATCCGGCTTCTTCTTGTAGAAGTCCTGGTGGTAGTCCTCGGCCTGCCAGAAGCCCTTGAGATCATTGATCTCCGTCTTCACGTCGACCTTCAACTCGGCCGCGACGGCCTTGAGGCTGGCTTCGGCGGCGACCTTTTGGGCGGGGGTGTGCGCGAAGATGGCCGAGCGATACTGGGTGCCCGCGTCGCAGAACTGCCGGTTGCTCACGGTGGGGTCGATGCTGTGCCAGAACACGGTCAGCAGGGTGGCGTAGTCGATCACCTTGGGATCGTAGACCACCCGCACCACCTCGGTGTGGCCCGTCGATCCGGCCGACACCTGCCGGTAGGTCGGGTTGTCGACCCGGCCGCCGCTGTAGCCGCTGATCACCTGTTTGACGCCTTTGACCTTCTCGAAGTCCTTCTCGGTGCACCAAAAGCAGCCGCCCGCGAAGGTGGCTTCAGCCAAGCCGTCGGTGCGTGGCGCGGCAGACAGGGCTTTGACGGTGCCCGCGATTGGCTGGCTGCTGGGGGTCGCTGGGGCGCTCTGGCAGGCCAGGGCGAAGAGGGCGGTGATGGACACGACGAGGGCGGCGATGCGCGGCATGGGACTCTCCTTGTGTATGCAGGGCCTTGTACGAGGCGGGGCCCAGGCCGTTACCGCCGACCAGGCAGCGAGTGTAGACCTACGGCGCGGCGTCGAGGGCCATGTCGACCATCGGCGCCATGTCGGCAGAGGGGGCCATGTCGGCGGGCGGCGCCATATCCAAGGCAGGGGACATATCGATCGGCGGCGGCGCCATGTCGGCCGCGGGGGCCATATCGGCAGGTGGCGGCGCCATATCCGACGCGAGCGCCATATCGGCCGACGCGGGCGCCATGTCCATGGGGGGCGGGGTCATG
This sequence comes from Bradymonadia bacterium, assembly GCA_051276005.1. Taxonomy (GTDB): domain Bacteria; phylum Myxococcota_A; class Bradymonadia; order UBA7976; family UBA1532; genus JBNMOZ01. Next base: position 7,021 of record JBNMOZ010000010.1, read on the forward strand.
TCCATCGGCTCGGGTTCGGGCTGAGGCTGCGGACACGGGTTGGTCGGCGAGCAGATCTCCGCTTCGATGAACCTGCCCCCGCATCGCGGCCGGTCGATGCGCTCACAGTCGCCGTTCTCGGCGCAGCACGCGCCCACGTCACGCACGGGGCACGGGTTGGGATCGCAGCTTGTGGCCGGGCCTTGATAGGTGTGCCGGTCGAGGAAGCACGCCTGCTCATTGCGCACTTCGCAGTCGCCGAGTGGGTTGCAGCAGGCGCCCATCTCGGGGGTGGTGCAGCGCCCTTCGTCGCAGATCGTGGCGACCCCTTGAAAGTCGCCCCCCCGCGCCAGGCATACGTTTGCTTCACCGACCGCGCAGCCGCCCTCGCTCGCGCAGCACGCGCCCAGATCGCCCGTCGGGCAGGGCTCATCGGTGCAGGCGGCGCCTTCAATGAAGAGACCCTGGCAGGTGGCTTCGGTCGCGCCCGTGCAGCCAACGCTGCAGCATGCGCCAGCGGGAGACGGTGGACCGGCGTCGCCATCGCCATCGCCATCGTCGCAGGCCAGGCCGAAGATCCCGGTGCCCAGGATCAGGGTGCATCCGAAGGTCGAGGTGCGGAGCAGGCCGCCGAATTGGTTCAAGAGTCGTCGCATGTCGGGCAGCATACAGCCCCCTCGCCCATGGATGGAACGGCTGCGTTCTCCGCGGTAGATCGGCAGGACATCAGCGACACATCGGCCGCATAAGTGACGCGATCCAAGGGGGATATGAGCCCCGTCAACAGTAGGGGCGGTTTTTTTAGTTGCCGTGCGGCGCGCGTGTAAGTAGCGTGCGCGGTCGTTGAAGGTAGTTGGAGTGCACAGGATGTCACGTTATACCGGGCCGCGTCTGAAGCGCATGCGCGCGCTGGGGCTTAACTTGCCCGGACTGTCTCGTAAGTCCATCGAGCGTCGGCCTTATCCGCCGGGCGAGCATGGTGGTGATCGTCGCCGTAAAGAGTCCGACTACGGTCGTCAGCTCAAAGAGAAGCAGAAGCTTCGTTACAACTACGGCCTTGGCGAGCGTCAGTTCCGCCGCCTTATGGTCGAAGCACGACGCAGCAAGCTCGAGACCGGCAAGAAGCTCATCGAGCTTCTTGAGCGCCGCCTCGACAACACGGTCTTCCGGGCCGGCTTCGCGTCGACCATCCCGGCTGCCCGTCAGCTGGTCAATCACTCGCACATCACCGTGAACGGTCGGAAGGTCAATGTGGCCTCCTATCGCGTGCGGTCGGGTGACGTGATCACCTTGCGCGAGCGCAGCAAGAAGCTGGCGCTGGTCAAGGAATCCGTCGAGCAGCTTTCGCTGACCCGTCCGGACTGGATCGGGTGGAAAGGTGCCGAGTTGACCGCGACGATCGAGAAGCTGCCGGACGAAGAGTCCGTGCCGTTCCCGATCGACGTCCAGCTCGTCGTTGAGTACTACGCGCGCCAGCTCTAGTCGCTGTCGAGTGAGATTGTTGTTCGCCGTCGTGTTTTTGAGCGCGCGCCGTTCTGCACTCCTCTGCGCGCCTCGCCCGCCTCGAAGCTGCATCGTCTGATGCCACTGCCCTCTATGAAGAGGTCGGCTGGTCGTCGACGAATGATGCTCATCGGTACGGTCGTCGTGCTGGGTCTTTTTGGCTTGCTGTGGTGGGCTATGCCCATCTCAGGCGGCTGATCCGCGCCCGATTCAAGCCCCGCCCGATTCAAGCCTCGCTCGAATTCAAGCCACGCCCGACGCACGCCACGCCTGATCTAAGCTCTGCTTGGCCGAGGCCATGCTCTGTCCGCAGCGTGCTCAACTCGAGCTTTGGTCGGTCTGCGCGTGTCTAGGCTGGTGCGTGCTGGATCTGCGCGTATCCGAGCCCATGCTTTGCCGATCGAACCGCTGCTGCTGGGCTGATCGGTCCAGGGTGCATCCGTTCAGTAAAAGCGCCCTACATGCCCACACACCCTCGACCCCGCGGTCTACGTCGGGTAGCTTGTCGCTCGTTGTGACAGGGCGAGTTCGACCTGCGCCGTGAGGCGATCACCGGTCAGCGTGCCACGTCGTACATGCGGTCCAGACTTCTGGCCAAAGGATCCCGGCATGCTTGGTCCCAAGACCCCGATCCCACTCGGTGCGTTCGAGCTGCGCCATCCCATCGGGCGGGGGGCCATGGGCGAAGTCTGGGCCGGCACGCATCGCGCTCATAATGTGCCCGTCGCCATCAAGATTCTGACCGGAGCGGTCGCGGAGCGCGCGGGCTATGCTCTGTCGTTTCGTCAAGAAGTTCGGGCGGTTGCCGGTCTCGATCATCCAAATATCGTGACCGTGTACGACTTCGGGCATATCTCAGAAGAGACGGCGAAGCTCAGCGGCAATCGCTATCCGGCGGGGCGCCCATACCTGGTCATGGAGCTCGTCGAAGGCGGCTCGCTTGCGTCGCGCCGGGGCAACTTGGAGTGGCCGGAGCTCTACTCGATCCTGCTCTCGTTGCTCGACGCGCTGGGCCACGCGCATGCCCGCGATCTGATTCACCGCGACCTCAAGCCCCATAACGTCATGCTGCCGATGGGGCTCGACCAGCCGGCGGTGAAGCTGACCGACTTCGGCCTCGCGCATGCGCTCGACCGGCACGAAGACGATCCCTGGCGTGAGCACCTCGCCGGGACCCCGAACTACATGGCGCCCGAGCAGATCGAATGTCGATGGCGCGACTACGGCCCGTGGACCGACCTGTATGCGTTCGGCTGCCTGGCTTGGAGCCTGCTGACCGGCCTCGCCCCATTTACTGCGCGCGATCCCCGCGAGGTGTTGCGCAACCAGGTGCGGCGTGCGCCGCCGAAGCTGTCGTCGGAGCTGCTGGCCCGCAAGGGCGCGCCGCCTGGGTTCGAGGCCTGGCTGCTGCGCCTTTTGGAGAAGGACCCAGCGCGGCGCTATCAGCGGGCGGCCGACGCCGCGTGGGCGCTGCTCAACATGGTCGATGGGCGCACCGCGTTGTCGGCCAGAGACGCCGCGCCGACCCAGTGGCAGATGCCGATCGTCACTGAGGGCAGCACGTCCGGCGCATCGGGCTCAGGCGTGTCGCCGTCGGACGACTCGATCCTGTTCGGCTCGGCCCGCGCGCTGACATGGACCGTCGAGGACCTGTCGAGCCTGGGCGATTCGGCAGACGACCCGGGCAATCCCGACGCGCCGCCGCTGCCGGCGTCGTGGCGCGGGCCCGGTCCGATGCATTGGCGACCGCTGGCCGGCGCGGGCTTGGGCCTGTTCGGCCTGCGTCCTGTGCCGCTGGTCGACCGCGGCGCCGAGCGGGATCGTTTATGGCGAGCGCTGCGTCGCGTGCATCGCGACGGCCTGCCGCGGGCGGTCGTGCTGCGCGGTGCGCCTGGCTTTGGCAAGAGCTCCCTGGCTGAGTGGGTGTGCCAGCGGGCCCATGAGGTGGGCGCCGCGACGGTGCTCAAGGCGACCCATTCGCCCACGCCGACACCGCGCGATGGGTTGGCGCCGATGCTCGGGCGTTTTCACGGCTGCGACGACCTGCCCCGGTCGACCATCGTCGATCGCATGATTCGGGTGGTCGACGAGTTGGCCCCCGACGCGCCAGCGCGCATCACCGAGGTCGCGCACCAACTCGCGGCGTTCATCGTCAGCGGTCGCGGCGACGACTTCGGCGCGCGCATGACGCGCGATCAAAAGTACATGGTGCTCACTGAGCATCTGCGGCGGCTGGGCCGCCATCGCCCGGTCGTGCTGTGGATCGACGACGCGCAATGGAGCGATGAGTCGCTGGAGTTTGGTCGGCGGCTGCTGGAGCGCGCCGACGATGTGCGCGCGCTGCTCGTCTACACCGTACGCACCGAGCAGCCCGAAGCGATGCCGCTCAGCGTCGCCCAGCTCGAGATGAACGCCGGCACCGAGCGCATGAGCGTGGGCGCTGTGCCCGAAGAAGACATGCCCGAGTTGGTGCGGGCGGTGCTGGGTCTTGAGAACGAGGTTGCCGCCGAGGTGCAGGCGCGCAGCGAGGGCAACCCGCTGTTTGCCGTGCAGCTGGTCTCTGATTGGGTGCAACGCGGCCTGCTCGTGCCCGGTCTGCTGGGCTTCGATTTGCGGCCTGGCGCCGAGATCGGCATCCCCGACAGCGTGCATGCCCTTTGGGGCCAGCGCATCGAGGAGACGCTGCCCGACGTGGCCGATCGAAAGGCCGTCGAGATCGCGGCCCTGCTGGGCCCGACCGTCGAGCAGGACATCTGGGAGGCTGCGGTCGCGCACGCCGGCCTGCAGGTCGACACCGACACGCTCAGCCGACTGGTCGATCGCGGTCTGATGCGGCGCACGGGCACGCCTGAGCATCCGGTCTGGGTCTTCGTGCACGGCATGCTGCGCGAGAGCCTCGAGCGCGGCGCCGACGAGGCGCAAAGGCTGGTAGAGCTGCACTTGAGCTGTGAGCGCGGGGTCGCGATTCGCCGCCGTGGACGGGGCTATGCCCTGCGGCGCGCGCGGCACTTGATCGCGAGCGGCGTCTTGAAGAAGGCGCTCTTCCATCTGGTCAGCGCCGGCCATGACGCGCTCTCTGAAGACGACCATGACGGCGCCGAGGCCCGCCTGCGGGAGTTCACGCAGACCGCAGCTGAGGTCAGGCTCTCCCCTGATGACAAGCTGCGCAGCCGAGCGCGTCAGCTGTCTTGCCGCATGGCCTTGGCGATGGGCGACTTCGAGCGCGTCGACCTGCTGGCCCGCGCGGCGCTGCGTGAGGGCGAGGAGTATGGCTGGCCCAAGGCGGTCGGCAAGGCGCTGGTCGACATGGCCTGGGCCGCGAACCGGCGCGGCGACTGGAAGGTCGCCATCAGGCGTACTGAGAAGGCCGAAGCCCACGCGCGCAAGGTCGCTGATCGCAGCCTGCTCGGTAGCGTGTTGCGCAGCCACGCGCAGTTGCTGCTCGACCGCGGCAGCTTCGACGTGATCATGGGCAAGCTCGACGAGGCGCTCGAGGCGATGGGAGAGCGTCCGTTCCCGGTCTCGGCCGCGCTGTGCCAAATTTCGCGTTCGCGCTGCCTGAGCCGGTTTGGCAAGTACGCAGAGGCCGCCGACGCCCTCAACAAGGCCTGGGCCCACTTCGACGGTGAGGGCATTCGTTGGGGTCTGGCCCAGGTCTTGACCGCGCGCGGCAAGCTGGCGTTGGCGCAGGGCGAGGTGGACGCCGCGCTCGACGTGCTGCGCGACGCGCTGACTCGGTACGAATATATGGAAGACGTCAACGCGCCCTGGGCCCGCATGACCCACGGGCAGGCGTTGCTCGCCAAGGGTGATCTCGAAGCCGCCGAGACGGTGTTCTCAGACGAGCTGCGGCTGATCGAAGACAAGGATCGCGACGCGGTGGGCCTGGTGGCCGAGCTGGGCTTGCTGCAGGTGGCGGGCGAGACGGCGAACTGGCGCATGTGGCGCGACATGCTCAGCCGCATCAGCACGCGGCTGACGATCCGTGAGAGCGCCACCCGCGACGCGATTCACATGTTGGAGTCGGCCGCGAACGCTGCTGAGGCGCATGGCGCACAAGACGGCGGCTACACCGATCGGGCGTGGAAGCTGGCATCGAAGCTGTGGGGGTTGCTCGACGCGCACGCCGACGTGGCGCGCATCGAGGCGCGCCTGAACGGCTGATCAGTCGGGGTCGGTTCGCGAGGGGTGAAGGCCCCGGAACGCACACCCAGGGCGCAGGGTCCGCAGAGCCTCACGCAGCCTGATCAGGCCTCGCTTTGGTCCGACGTGGCCATGCCATCGAGCACATCGGCCCAGGCCGCGATGATCTCGAAGTCGTCGACGATCCGCGAGGGGAAGTGACCCCAGACGTCGCTGATCAGCACGGTCGCGCCGGCCTTGAGCGACGCGGTGCGATAGATGCGATAGACGCGATAGATGCGATAGATGCGATGGATGCGATAGATGCGATAGATGCGATGGATGCGATAGATGCGATGGATGCGACAGTAGCCGGCGCCGAAGTTGTCTTCGATGTCTTGCACCCGCTCAAGCGGCTCGCCCGAGACCGGGCAGAGCAGCGTGCACTGGGTGCCCGGTTCGATGTCGGTGAAGCCGGCCTTGCGCGGATCACCATGAATCGGGCTGAGGTGCACGAGACCAACGCGACCATCGGGGGTCTTCACCCGCACGGTGATCGCTGGGCGATCGCTGGGCGACCGTCAAAGGTGACGTCAGCGAGGCCCGTCGGGCTGTCGCCCTTGGCCATACGCTTGTTGCATAACAACCTGGACATCGACGCTCATAACGACCTCTTTTTGGGTTCTCTCAATGGCAGTCAGCATGACCTCGCCAGCCGCGCCAACGCGATTTGCGAAGTCGCCGCGGTTGGCGAGAGCGCGCTCAGGGCACCAGCTCAAAGCCCGACTTGAGGGTCGCCCGCAGGGTGCGGTCGGCCTTGAAGCTGACCGAGCGGCTGACCGGATCATAGCCGGGCTTGGCGATCTGCACCGAGAATCCACGGGTGCCTGCGGGTCGCTCCAAGACGAGCGGCGTCTTGCCCAGCGTGACCCGGCCTCGCTTGACCGTCGCGCCCAGTGGCGACGATAAAATGCGCACGATGACGATGACGGGCGCGGCGGTGACGGGCGCGGCGGTGACGGGCGCGGCGGTGACGGGCGCGGCGGTGACGGGCGCGGCGGTGACGGGCGCGGCGGTGACGGGCGCGTCGGCCTGCGTTTCGGGTGCAGCCGTGCGAGGCGCAGCCGTGTCGGGGGAGGCGCTGCGGACCGAACCCGGGCGCGTTGCCGGCTGTGCAGAATCGCCACTGCCCTGACTGGGCGGCACATACGGCACCGGGCGACCGTCGTTGAGGGCGCGTATTGGCACCAGGCCGACGTCGGGCCCAGCGATCGTATTGCTGGGCAAGAGCACCGCGGTCCCAATGCCGGCAAGCACCAGCAGGGCCACGACTGCCCAGATCCACATGCGGCTGGGCCGCATCGCCTCGCGAATGGTCGCGGCGAAGGCCTCGGCGGTCGGGTAGCGCGCGTTCGGCGACTTCGCGAGCGCCAACTCGATGGCGGCCGCGAGCGCCTTGGGCACTTGCGGGGCACGGTTGCGTAGGGGTTCGACGGGCTCGTGCGCGTGCATCGACAAGATGGCCATGGGCGTTGGGCCGTCGAAGGGCACGCTGCCGGTCAGCGCGTGGTAGCCGATGACGCCCAGCCCGTAGATATCGGCGCGTCCGTCGATCTCGGTGTTCGAGAGCATCTCGGGCGCCATATAGCGGGGGGTGCCCAAAGTCGACGCGGTGTCCGAAGAGTTGGCCGATTGCACGATGCCCAGGTCCATGACCGTGACCTTGCCATCATCGCCGACCATGATGTTGCCGGGCTTCACGTCGCGATGCACCAGCCCGTGGTGGTGCAGCGCCGAGAGAGCCCCGCAGACCGCGATGAGGATTTGGGCCACTTTTGTGGGTGGCAGGGTCTTTTGCGTCTTGAGCACGTCGGCGAGGGTGCGACCTTCGATGAACTTCATCGCCAGGTAGTACAGCTCTCCCGCGCGGCCAACAGCGTAGACCGGGACCAGCCCCGGGTGCTCCACCCGGGCGAGAGCCTGGGCTTCGTTGAGGAAGAGCGTAAGCGTGCTGGCGCCCGTCGCGCTTGCGTGTGCGACCTTGACAGCCACCGATCGGCGCAGCGTGAGATCGGTCGCGCGGTACACGCGAGCCATCCCGCCTTGCCCAACGAGGGCGTCGATGCGATACCGGCTGTCGAGCACCGAGCCGGGTTCGAGGAGCGGGTTGGCCACCAGCCTCCTTTCGTCGAGTCGTGAGGGCGCCGTATAATGACAAAAAGCTTCGGCCGCCGGAACCGCATCTCTACATGAGCATGACCAGCCAAATTCCATGCCCCGACTGCGGTACCAATGTACCGACGGATACGACGCACTGTCCGGAGTGTGGCGTCTCGCAGTTGGGACCCGAGGATGCACCCCAACATTGGCTGGGCAAGGTCGTCGACGGCAAGTACGAGATCGAAAACGTGCTGGGCATCGGCGGCATGGGCATGGTCTTCAAGGCGCGCCGGGTGCTGGTTGGCGATTATGTCGCCCTCAAGGTGCTCTATCCGCGTTTTCTGCTCAGCCCGCTGCAGCGCCGCCTCTTCACCGATGAAGCCCGGGCGGCCGCGCGGCTGACGCATGAGAACGTGGTGATGGTCTTCGACGCGGGCACCACCGACGACGGCGCAGCCTACATCGCGATGGAGTTATTGGTCGGGCGCACCTTCAAGGAGCAACTCAAGGCCGAGGCCCCCATGGCCCCTGAGCGCGTGATCCCGGTCATGCTCGGGGTCTGCTCAGGCCTCGCCGCAGCGCATCGCGCCGGCATCATTCACCGCGATCTCAAGCCCGACAACATCTTCCTGCAGAAGCGGTCCGACGGCTCTGAGCGGGTCAAGCTGGTCGACTTCGGCATCGCAGCGATGCTCGACGTCGAAGCGGAAGACGAGTCGGAGCGCTTGTTGGGCACGTTGCGCTACATGGCGCCAGAGCAGTGCCGCGGCGACGCCATCGACACGCGGGCCGACCTGTATGCGCTGGGCGTCGTGCTCTACGAGAGCCTGACCCGCCGCCGCGCGACCGGTCGTACGATCACCGACGTGGTGCGCGGGGTGGTGCGGGCACCCAACACGATTTTGCCGCCCACCCAGCCAATCCCTGCGGCGCTTGAGGCGTTGGTGATGCGGCTGCTGTCGAAGCACCCCGAGGAGCGCCCCGCGACCGCCCTCGCGGTGCGCGATGCGCTTGAGGTTGCCTGCACCGAGCGCATGCCGTCGCTGGAGTTTGAGACAGGCGTCCCAGAGCCGGTTGAGGGCACGCTGAACGGCGAGGTGGACGCCGAGTCGGCGGACCGAGCCGGCTCGGTGAGCTCACGGGGGCTGTGGATCGGCTTGGGCATCGCCGTGCTCTTGGGCGCGCTGCTGGGCGCGGCGTGGACACTGCTGGGCGACTGAAGAGCGGCTGAAGCGCGGCTGAAGAGAGGGCGGCTGGCGTCAGCGCACCGCGACTTTGAAGGACCACACAAATCGATGCCGATGAGAGGCGCCGCACCCCCGTCAGGTGCTCGGTTGACGTTTTAGAAATACTGGGGTGCGGAGCCACCCATCGGCATCGATGCGCAGGACGTAGCCTGCAATGGTCCATTCATCGCTCTTCGTTTGCGTCGCTCATTCTTCAAGACCCGCACCGGCATCACCGTCAACCAGACGGACGATGTTCGACGGCAAATGGTCAGCTGCGAGGAGGCACCCATGTTCGGCCGCAAGAACAAAACTGATGACGATACGCTGAGTTGCAGTTTTTGCGGCAAAGGCCGCGCGGCCGTCCGCAAATTGATCGCCGCACCCAACGCCTGGATTTGCGACGAGTGCATCGGTCTCTGCGTCGACATACTGCACAAAGAGGACGCGTCCGAGAGCCGGGCCGAGCCCGCTGCGTTGCCAACCGCCAGCGCCGTCGCGTTCGCCCTGCGCGCGCGCTGTGTCGCCCCCGATGCGGTCGTCGATCTGCTGTCCCGCGCGTTGACGATCCCGGCGCCCAATGAGGGCCGGGCGCCGCGCATTCTGATCGTTGGGCCGCTGGGATGCGGCAAGACGACCGTCGCGCAGGCGCTGGCTCCGGCGAGCACGCGCGCCGGGTACTGCGTCGATCTCAACCGCATCACCGCGACGGGCTATGTGGGAGAGGACGTCGAGAACGCGGCGCACGGTCTCTTCATGGCCGCCGGGGAGGACATGGCCCAGGCCGAGCGGGGCGTGCTCGTCTTCGACGGCCTGCAGCACGTGCGCGATCAAGTCGGCGATGCGACCGGACGCGACGTGGGCACGCGGGCGGTGCAGCCGCATTTGCTGCGCGTGCTGGGCGGCGAAGCGCTCGAGGTCATGAGCGGCCCACGCCATCCACAGCGCGCCGGGTCGCTGATGCAGACGCGCGGGGTGTGCGTCGTGCTGACGATGACGCTCGACGCGCCCGGCGATGATCCGCGCGCGATCCGCGATCGGCTCCGCGCGATGGGCGTGCTGGGTGAGCTGCTGGCGCGGGTCGATCTGATCGTGCCGCTGCCGATGCCCGACGCCGATCAGATGGCGGTGGTCGTCGACCAGATGCTGCGACGCCGGGCCCCGGGCCTGACCTTGGCGCCGGCCGATCGTTGGGCTTTGGCCGAGGATGCCGCGCAGCACCCCGATGGCGGGTGGCGAATCGCGCGGGGCCTGATGCAGCGAGCCTTGGGCGCACGAGAATGATCGAGGGGCGCAGCGCCCGCCACCGACTCTGACCGGAAGACGTTTCATTGTTCACATCCCTCGCCGTCCTGCTGACCCTCGCGGCCCCCGATCCGGCGCTCGTCGAGCTGCGGGCCGGTGTCTTGGCGTTCGAACAGGGGCGATATTCCAAATCGTTACAGTATCTTGGTCGCTTCGAGCCCGACGCCGTCCGGCTCGACCAGCAGGCGCTGACCTGGTGGCATTTAGGCCGCGCCCATGAAGAACTGGGCCGGCCGTGCGACGCGTTGCCCTGGTTCGAGAAGGCCGCGCGGGTGCCCGACGCGTCCACCGCCAAGGCCAAAGCGGCGGTGGCCCGCATCAAGGCGCGGACCTTCGCCGAGGTGCGCGTCGACTGCGCCACGCCCGCCGTCACCGTCCGCCTCAAGGGCGTCGCGGGCGAGCTGGCGTGCCCCGCCGAATGGACCGCGTTGGCGCCCAAGCGCTACACGCTCATCGCCCGGGTGGGCGGCCGCGATTTTCCCGCGGTACCGGTCAACGCCCGGCGCTGCAATATCGCGCGCGTCGACATCGAAATGGCCGGGAGCTTGCGGGTCGACAGCCCCACGCCGGGCGCCGTGATCTGGCTCGAAGGCACCCGCTTGGGGCCGGCGCCGCAGGCCGTGCCGGCGATGCCCGCGGGTGACTATGCCGTCGCGATTCGCGCGCCCGGATATCACCCCGCGAAGCGCACCGTGCTCATCCCGCCGGGCGGAGTCCATGAGCACGCCGCGGGGCTGGTGCCGATCCCCGCGCCATCGAAGGCCGAGTTGGCGCCGAAGCGGCAGGGCGCCTGGTTCAGCGTCTTCGGCGCGACGGGCCTGCTGGGCGCGGGCGGCATCTTGCTCTATCAGAGCGGCGTCGCGCAGGACGGGTCAGACGCCACCAGCGCGCGCGTCGCCGGGCAGGCCGACCCCCTGCGCGTCGAGGCGCTGCGCAAACAGGCCGCCGACGAGCAAGACGAAGCTGAGCTCAAAGGGGTGGTCGGCTATAGCCTGCTCGCGGGCGGGGTGGTGTTCGCCGGCGTCGCGACGTGGCTGTTTCTGCGCGACGATGACACCGAGACGGCGTTGATGCTCACCCCGGGCGGGGCAATGTGGCAGGTGCGCTGGTGAGGGCTTGGTTCGATGCAGTGAAGGCTGAGGTCAGCGCGCTCGGCGACGCACGACCAAGCCCAAGAGAGCGAGCATGCCCCATCCCGCGCTGGGCATGCCCGGCGCGGCGCGACAGCCGCCATCATCGTCGTCCATAGGCTCATCCATCTCGTCAGGCGCATGCTGGGGGCCATGACCGATGGGGGTCAGCGTCCCGGCGCGCCCGCCAGCCTTGCAGGCGAGGCTGGCGGGGCTGCCCAGAAGACACAGCAGGCTCTTCTGCATGGCATCGGCCGTCAAGGTGGCGTTGGCCAGGTAGGTGACTCGGCAATGGGTGCTGTCGCCGACCATCGCGCCGCGCTCGCCGGTGTCGGCGCCGGCGCAGGTGGCGAGGCACTCGGCTTGGGTGCCGTGCGTGCTGCCGCATGAGAAGTCATCGTGGAAGCACAGCTCGGCGCAGGCGTCGGGCACGGTTCGGGTGTACAGGTCCTCAAAGCGCTCGCCGACACACATCGGGCTCTCATACGGGTGAGCGTTCTGGCACAGCACGGCGCGCTTGTCGGCGTCGGGCTCGCGATGGGCCATCAGGTAGTAGAAGAGGCGACAGTTGGCGCTGTTGCCGCTCGTTTCGCCCGAATCGCCCGCGCCCGCGAACGCCGTACAGGCCTGCAGACAGGGCTCGGAGACCACGAACTCGCCGGTCCCTTGCTCCACCGATCCGAGGTCGTCGCCCCACTCGGGGATTTGCGGGCATTCGTTCTCGCTGACGCGGTCAAAATAGAAGAGGCAGTAGCCCTCACAGGGGGTGCGATCGGTGCAGACGCCGCCGCCAGCTGCGGTGGTATGCGGGCAGTGCTTGACCGGCCCCTCTTCGCCCAGCGCCAGGTTGGCGTGCTCGATGCGGCACTGCACGCTGTTGCCGGAGACGGCGTCCTCGGGGGCGTCATCGGGGAAGTCGGCGCAGGCCTGCAGGCAGCTGGCCTCGTCGGCGTACACTTCGGTCTCGCCCTGGCAAGCGCGCAGGGTCAGCTCGCAGTACTCGACGCAGAGCGCGGTCTGCGCGCTGGCTGCGCCGATCCCGATCGCAGAGACACAGAGGACGGCTGATACAAACTTCATAACGCGAAACATTCGGGCCCCTCGGATGGTGTGTGATGGGGCATTACACGGCCCGTGCCACACCAAACTTCGCGGTTTTGCGCGCAGAGCGGCCTGCGAAAGATGTCCAACGATGTCCAAAGACGTCCAACGATGTCCGGACACGATGGCTCGCTTGGGATCACGCTCGCCAATCGCGCGCCTGACAGCCACGCTGGCGCGGCTCAGCCCGAGGTTTAGAGTCGATGCCCCCGTTCGTATTCGTTGCGCTCGCTTATTGTGCGCTCAGCCTGATCACCGCCGCCGTCTTCGGCAAAGACAAGCGCGCGGCGATCAAAGGCCAGCGACGCACGCCTGAGCGCACGCTCCACTGGTTGTCGCTCGTTGGGGGCTGGCCTGGGGCGCTCATCGCGATGCAGCTGTTTCGGCACAAGCGACGCAAGCGGCCCTTTGTTTGGACCGTCCGCTTCATCTCAGCGGTTCACTTGGCAGCTTGGATTTGCTGGGCGATCGGCGCGGGTTGATCGGCTCCTGATCATCCGCCCCGCGCCGACCAGGCCGCCGCCAGTCGCCGCAACGCGATCGCCATCGCCGCGGCCCGCGCCGATCGACCCTCGGCGCCCGCCACCTTCCACACCGCGCCAAACACCGAGTCCATGCGCGCGGCCAGCCGGTTGTTGACCGTCTCTAGATCAGGCATGGCCGCGCCCTTGCCGACGCTCCACTCCAGGTGCGCCGCCAGCGCTTCGCCCCCCCGCACGAGCAGGTCGGGCAGCACCGGCAGCGCCCGATCCATCAGGATCGGGTCCAACTCTGCAGCGACGCCCCCAATCGCGAGCTCGATGATGAGGCTCGCCTGCATATGGGTCGCGTTTTCGCGGCGCAGCGCCTTGCCCTGGGCCACGACGAGCACGTCGGCCGCGTTCGCCGCGCTGCTCAGCCGGGGCACGCCATCATCGTCGGTGACCGGCGGCAGGCGGCTGGGGGGCACGACCTCATAGCCCGCCTGGCTCAGCAGCGCGGCCATCGTGGATGCGCCGGGGCAGTCGCCATGAAAGGCCACGGTGGCGCCCCGCTTGAGCGCGCTGCCGGTCGCATCGGCGCGTTGGGCATAGCTGCGCATCGCCAGGTAGGCGCCGCGGCCCAACGCGGTGGCGCGACCCGGGATCCCGCCGAGCGCCGGGGGCTTGCCGCTGAACGCTGCCGGCGCATGGCGACCCTGGGCGGCGAGCATCCACCCGATGACCGAGGCGGGCACGCCGCGGCCGGGGCTGAACACGTCAATGTCGGCGTCGGGTGGGCACGCCGTCGACCAGGCCCAGGCCAGCTCGCGGCTGACCTCGCCGGTGGCGACCCCGCCCGCCGCGCCGCCAAACGGCACGTCCATCAGCGCGCAGCTCATGGTGTTGATCAGGGCATGGGCCGAGAGCACGTCGGCGTCGAGGTGCGGATCGGCGATCAGCGGGCCCAGCCCGGGCCCACGCGCGTTGTCGTAGACGCAGCGCCACGCCTTGACGGCGCCGCCGGGCACGTCGAGCCGCAACGCCAACATGCGACGCGGCAGGGCAAGGCGCGCACCCGCCGAATGCAGTCGAAGAGCCGCCGCAGCGCGCGCGACACGATGTCGGGCGTCGTCGAAGACGGTCGAGGGGCTCTCATCGGGCGGCGGTGGGGGCATTGATCGGCGCATGCCGCCACGATATACGGCCACGCAGCGGTGCACATCCGCCTTCTTTATTGATAGGCTCGCGCCGCCGTTCTCACTGACCTGGAGACCCGATGCGCCTTGGATTGATCAGCCTGTGCCTGGCCCTGGCCAGCGTCGCGTGCAGCAGCAGCGGCGGCGACGGCAAGACGAAGACCGCCAAGGCCGGTAAGAAGACCGCCATCGGCACCCCCAAGCCCGGCTTCATGGGTGAGGCCCCCAAGGGCGCGGCGGTCGCCAAAGAGGGCGAGATCGGGCGCTACGGCGGCTCGTTGGTGCTCGCGCTGGCGGGCGATCCCAAGACGCTCAACCCGCTCACCGCCAACGACAGCGCCAGCGCCGACCTGCTGCGGGGGCCGGTGTTCTCGGCGTGCATGAACTTCGATCGGGTCAAACAGACAGAGATCTACGCGCTCTGCGAGAAGTACGACAAGTCGCCCGATGGCCTCATCTACACCTTCACGCTGCGCGAGGGGCTCAAGTGGTCTGACGGCAGCGCGCTGACCGCCGATGACTTCGAGTTCAGCTACGCGGTGCTGCTCGACAAGAGCGTGCCCAACGCCGCGCGCGACCTGTTCAAGCAGGGCGTCGACGCCCAGGGCGCGCCCCGCTATCCGACCTTCGAGAAGATCGACGCGCGCACCTTCCGCTTCACGCTGCTGCAAAAGGACGTGCTCTTCCACAGCTCGGTCAGCAGCATCTATGTCGTGCCCAAGGCGCGCTGGGCCGCGTCGCATAAAGCCGGCGAGTTCGCCAAGCAGATGCTGCTCAACACCGATCCCAAGACGATCGTCGGGTCGGGGCCGTTCGTCATCAAAGAGGTCCAGAGCGACGAGCGCGTCGTGCTCGAGCGCAACCCCTACTATTGGAAGGTCGACGCGAAGGGCAACCGCCTGCCGTACCTCAACCGGGTCATCTACCTGATCCTGCCCGACTTCAACTCGGTGTTCCTCAAGTTCCGCGAGGGTAAGACCGATGTGCTCGAGGTGCGCCCCGAGCACTACGACCCGCTCAAGCGCAAAGAGGCGCAAGAGACCTACTCGCTGCATGATCAGGGGCCGGCGTTCACGACCAGCTACCTCGCGTTCAACCAGGACCGGCGCTTGGGCAAGGACGGCGCCCCCTACGTCAATCCGATCAAGCAGAAGTGGTTTCAAAACAAGCTCTTCCGCAAGGCTGTCAGCCACGCCCTCGATCGCGCCGGCATCGTGCGGACGGTCATGGCCGGTCGCGGTCAGCCGCTGTGGACGTTCTTGAGCCCGGCCAACAAGGTCTGGTGGACCGACGAAGGCATTCACAAGTACCCGTACGATCTCAAGAAGGCCCAGGCCTACCTGACCGAGGCGGGCTTCACGCTCAAGGACGGCAAGCTGGCGGACGCCGACGGCAACCACGTCGAGTTCTCGATGATGACCAACGCCGAGAACTCCACCCGCATTGGCATGCTCAACGTCATCAAGAACGACCTGACCAAGCTGGGCATCACCGCGCATATTCGCCCGGTGCCCTTCAACGATCTGCTCAACAGCATGCGCAACAGCCGCGACTTCGACGCGGTGCTGCTGGGGTGGGGCGCGGGCATCCCGCCCGATCCCTCGCAGTCCAAGAACGTATTGCTCTCGAGCGGCCGCAGCCATGTCTGGGCGCCGCAGCAGGCCAAGCCGGCGACGCCGTGGGAGGCCCGCATGGATGCGCTGGTTGCCCTCAACGCGGGCACCGACGACATGGTCAAGCGCAAGGCCCACTACCACGAGCTGCTGCGCATCTTCAGTGACGAGCAGCCGCAAATTCAGCTGGTCGTGCAGACGTCGTTCGCGGCGGCGCGCGACACCGTGGGCAACTTCCGCCCGGCGGCGCTGAGCCCGACGACCCATTGGAACGTCGAGCAGATGTTCAAGAAGAAGAAGAAGAAGTAGCCGTGGCTGCGCGTACTCTGCCCGGCAAGGCCATGGCGATCTTCATCGCGCGGCGCATGCTGGTTATCCCGCCGCTCCTCATCGCGGTCAGCTTCATCACCTATGCGCTGCTCTACGCCGCGCCGGGAGACTATGTGAGTCGGCTGGCGGAAGATCCGAGCCTGTCGGCCGAATACCTGCGCGACCTGCGCATCAAGTTCGGCCTCGATGGCGGGTTGTTTACCCGATACTGGAGCTGGCTCGCCAACGCGATCACCGGTGACTTCGGGTACTCCTTCTCCAAGAGCATCGACGTCGCCACGCTCATCGGTGACCGGCTGTGGAACACCCTCAAGCTCAGCGGCGCCGCGCTGGTGATCGCCTGGGGGCTTGCCTTGCCGCTGGGCGTGTTGGCGGCCGTGCGCCAGGGCACTTGGACCGACAAGATCGTGGGCTTCATCAGCTTCGTGGGTCTGTCGATCCCGCGGGTGTTCTTCGCGCTGCTCATGGTCATGTTTGCGGCCTATACGCAGTGGTTCCCCACCGGCGGCATGCGCGACCAGATCAACTGGGACGACTTCACGCCGTGGGAGCAGTTCGTCGACGAGCTGCATCACCTGGTGCTGCCGGCGATCGTCCTGGGCACCACCCAGATGGCGTCGTACATGCGGCAGATGCGCGCCGAGATGGTCGAGACGCTGGGCAAGGACTTCGTGCGCACCGCCAAGGCCAAGGGGCTCAGCCACTATCAGGTGGTCTACGTGCACGCGTTTGGCAACGCCATCAACCCGCTGATCACGCTCTTTGGCTACAGCTTGGCGTACCTGCTCACGGGCAGCTTCCTGGTGGAGTTCGTCTTTGGCTGGCCGGGGCTCGCGCGGCTGACCGTCGACGCGGTCTTCTCACAAGATGAGCCCGTGGTGATGGCGTCGGTGGTGATGGCGACGGTGATGCTGGTGTTCGGCAACCTGTTCGCCGACCTCTTGCTGGGCGCGATCGACCCGCGAATTCGGGTGAGCCAATGAGGGCGTCTATCGATGCGCAGAGCGCCGAGCTGATCGACGCGAGCCCGCAGGACGTGAGCCCCCAAGACGACAGTGGCGAGGCGCCGTACGAGTACTCTGGTCCCTGGCGCACCATCTGGCGTCGGCTGCGCAAGAACCGCGCGGCGATGATCTGCTTTTGGGTGCTGATCGTGCTGTACCTGGGCGCCATCTTCGCGCCGGTCATCGCGCCCTACGACTACAAGACGCAGTTTCGCGCTGAGAACTGGCACACGCCGCACGTCGCTCGCATGCACCTGTGGGACGAGCAGGGCGACTGGCACGGCCCCTTCATCTACGGCAGCACGCGCGTCGACGAGTTCACCGCCGAGTACACCGAAGATCACAGCAAGGTCATCCCGGTCGACCTCTTCGTGCGGGGCGACGCGTACACGTTCATGGGCATCGACTCGACGCTGCACTTGTTCGGCACCGCCGACGGCAGCCCGATCTTCTTGCTGGGCAGCGACAGCTACGGGCGCGACATCTTCACGCGCATCCTCTACGGCAGTCGAATATCGCTCTCAGTGGGTCTGCTGGGCATCGCGATCAGCATGACGCTGGGGCTGTTGATCGGCGGCATCGCGGGCTACTTCGGCGGCTGGACCGACTTCCTGCTCATGCGGCTTGTCGAGCTGATACTGGCGCTGCCCGGGCTGTATTTGATCCTCACGATCAGACAGGCCTTCGGCAAAAATGTATCGAGTACGCAGGCGTATATGCTGATCGTATGCGTGCTCGCCTTCATTGGGTGGGCCGCCAACGCGCGCGTGATCCGCGGCATGGTGCTGAGCATCAAAGAGAACGAGTACGTCACCGCGGCCGAGGCGCTGGGCGTGGGCCGCATGGGCATCATTCGCCGCCACATCCTGCCCAATACGCTCAGCTTCGTCATCGTGACGGCGACGCTGGCGATCCCGTATTACATCCTGGGCGAGGTCGCCTTGAGCTTCCTCGGCGTGGGCATTCAGGAGCCCGACGCGAGCTGGGGCAACATGCTGCGCGACGCGCAGAACGTGCGCTATCTGACCGATTATCCGTGGGTGGTGATGCCGGGCTTCTTCATCTTCTTGGCGGTGATGGCCTACAACTTCCTGGGCGATGGGCTGCGCGACGCGGCCGATCCGCGGGCGTTGGAGTAGCGGCATGACGGCGAGCACCAACGGCAAGACCCCGATCGTCCGCGTCAACGGACTGCAGACCTATTTCAAGACCCCACGCGGGGTCGCCCGCGCCGTCGACGGCATCAGCTTCGAGGTCTATCCCGGCGAGACGCTGGCCATCGTGGGCGAGAGCGGCTGCGGCAAGTCGGTGACCAGCCTGAGCATCATGGGCCTCGTGCCGATGCCGCCGGGCTATCACCCCGCCGGCACGATCCACCTGGGCGATCGCGAGCTGCTGGGCATGAAGGAGCGCGAGAAGCGCGGCCTGCGCGGCTCAGAGATGGCGATGATCTTCCAAGAGCCGATGACCAGCCTCAACCCGATCCATCGGGTGGGGCGGCAAATCGGCGAGACCCTGCGCCGGCATCGGGGCTACAAGAAGAAGCAGGCCCGCGCGGCGGCCATCGCGCTGCTCGACCAGGTCGGCATCCCCGATCCGTCGGCCCGCGTTGACGACTACCCCCACCAGATGTCGGGGGGCATGAAGCAGCGCGTCATGATCGCCATGGCCCTGGCCTGCAACCCCAAGCTGCTCATCGCCGACGAGCCCACCACGGCCCTCGACGTGACGGTGCAGGCGCAGATCCTCGACCTGCTCAAGTCGATGCAGGTCGAGCGCGACATGGGCATCCTGCTCATCACCCACGACCTGGGGGTGGTGGCCGAGGTGGCCGATCGCGTGATGGTGATGTACGCCGGTCACGTGGTCGAACGCACCGACGCGCAGACGCTGTTCTCGACGCCCAAGCACCCGTATACATTGGGATTGTTTCGGTCGCTCCCCGACCTGACGGGCGAGCGCAGCCGGCTGCAGACCATCCGCGGCATGGTGCCCAAGGCGACGCACTTCCCCTCGGGGTGCCGGTTTCGCAATCGCTGCGACTTCGCGGACGCCCAATGCGCTGAGACCGTGCCAGAGCTGGTGCAGATCGGCGACGGCGCGGCGCATGCGGTGGCCTGTCACCACCTCGATCGCGTCGCGGCGCACACCGAGTCAGCGCGTCTGGCGCAGGCCGAATGAGCCGGTGGATAGACTACATCGACGCGGGCGGCATTTGGGCATGGCTCGCCTTGGCGGCGGGCCTGATCGGGGTGCTCACCGTCGTCGCGGCGGTGGGCAA